>NC_014211.1:600000-775354 GCF_000092985.1 Nocardiopsis dassonvillei subsp. dassonvillei DSM 43111 | reverse complement strand
CGGTGGCGGCACCCGGCTCGGTCCGGGGCCGGGACGCCCGTACAGGCCGGGATCCGGGGAAGCGGGGCTCAGGTGACGTAGAACGGTCCCGGGCGGTCCTCGTGGGCGTGGCCGATCCGGTCCAGGATGCGCTGGGGCATGTCCGGCAGGGCCCCGGGCGGGAACCAGCGCACGTCCAGGCTCTCGTCGCCGCTGGCGTCGGGCGCCCCGCCCACGGGGCGGCAGCGGAAGGCCAGGTCGAGGATCTGCACGCGGTCGCCGTTGGGGTAGGTGAAGGGCTCCTGGGCGAGCACGCTGGTGAGCCGCTCCACCTCGACCTCCACCCCGGTCTCCTCGCGCACCTCGCGGACCACGGCCCGGGCGGGCTCCTCCTCCGGTTCCAGGATGCCGCCGGGCGTGGCCCAGCGGCCGTCGTCCGCGCGCCGGTGCAGGAGGACCTCGCCCTCCTCGTTGACCACCACCGCCGTCACCCCGACGAGGGGCAGGAGGCCGTGGCCGACGTGGCTGCGGAGGGCGAGGAGGAAGTCAGGAACGGGCATGGCCCGAGGGTAGCCCCGGGAGGCGTTCCGCGGGTACGCACCCCGCTGCGCGACGGGCGGCGCCCACGGAACCCGCCTCAGCCCTTCTTCCGGGCGGCGCGGAGCTCGGCGTACTCCTCGGCCAGGACCGACATCAGCACGGCGTCGTGCCACTCGCCGTCCCAGCGCAGGGACTCGCGCCAGACGCCCTCCCGGACGAACCCCGACCGGGCGTAGGACCTCTGCGCGCGGGTGTTGAACGCGAACACCTCCAGGGCGACCCGGTGCAGCCCGGCCACGGTGAAGGCGTACTCCAGCACGAGGTCCGTGGCCTCGGTGCCGTAGCCCCTCCCGGTGACGGACATGCCGTTGAGCGCGATCCGGTAGCCGGCGCTGGCGTTGTCCGGGTCGAGGTCGATCAGCGCGCACTCGCCCACGGCCGCGCCGCCCTCCCTCTCGAAGACGACCCAGTCGGCCCGGTCGTGGTGGTCGGGCCGCGTCGCCGCCCAGCGCACCAGCTCCTCCCTGGTGAACTCCCGGTGGGTGCCGGTGAGGCGGCGCACCTCGGGGTCCATGCGCAGTACCGGTTCGATGAAGTGCTCACCGGTCCCGGCGTCGAGCGGTTCGAGGCGGACCCTCTCCCCGGTGAGGACGGGCTGGTCGCGGAAGACGTCGGGAGGCACCATGACCGGGATCCCACCAGAGGGGTCGGCCGGGCGCAACGGTTTTTCCGGTCCGGCCCCCGGCCGCGCCCCCGGCTCCGCCCTCCACCCCCGGTTCCACGGTTGCGGTCCTGCCTTCCGGTCCCGGATCCAGATCCGGATTCCCTCCCCGGCGTAGTCCCCCGATTCCACGACCACCTCCCCGGCCACAACCGTCCCCTCCGCCGCGTTCGCCTCCGCAGCCACGCCCTGCCGGGGCAGCGCCCCCGCTCACGCCACCGGCTGCCTGTACGATCCGGGCACGGTGTGCCGTGTCGGACGGGACGAGGGGGACCAGGTGTCGGTCGGTTCGGGAACGGTGAGCTTCCAGACGGTCCGGGAGACCAACCTGGGCGTCGTGCTGCGCACGGTCCGCGAGCTGGCCCCCTGCTCGCGCGCGGCGGTGGCCGCGGCCACCGGGCTGAACAAGACCACGGTGTCCAGCCTGGTCGCCGACCTCATGGCGCGCAGGCTGGTCCGCGAGACCGGGCGCTCCTCCCGGCAGCGGGTGGGGCGCCCGGGGGTGCTGCTGGACCTGGACGACTCCTCGATCGCGGCGATCGGCCTGGAGGTCAACGTGGACTACCTGTCGGTGGTCGCCGTGGACCTGCTCCAGCGCGAACTGGTCAGCCGCCACGTCCCCTTCGACGCCCGGTCGGCCGGGGCGGAGGCGTGCGCGCGGCACATCGCGCGCACCCTGGGCGCGACGGTGGCCGACCCCGCGCTGCGCGGGCGCACCGTGGTGGGGGTGAGCGTGGCGGTCCCGGCGCTGATCGACGCGCCCTCGGGGACGGTCACGCACGCGCCCAACCTGGGCTGGCGCGACGTGCCGCTGCGGGACCGGCTGTCGGAGCTGCTGCGCGAGGCCGGGGTGGAGGGCGTCCCGGTGCGGGTGGACAACGACGCGAACCTGGGCGCGGTGGCCGAGTACCGGGTGGGGTCGTTCGCGGGGACGGCCGACCTCGCGTACCTGACCGGTGAGGTCGGGATCGGCGCGGGCATCCTGACCGGGGGCGGACTGCTGCGCGGCGCCAGCGGGTTCGCGGGCGAGGTGGGCCACCTGTCGCTGGCCCCGGACGGCCCGGAGTGCGCGTGCGGGCGCCGCGGCTGCCTGGAGGCGCTGGCGGGGATCGGGGCCATCCTGCGCGGGGCCGTCCCCGACCGGTTCCCGGACCACCCGCTGTCGGGCAGCGACGTCGCCGAGCTGGTGGGGACGGCCGTGGCACGCGCCGAGGCGGGCGAGGACACCGCCGTCGGCGCGCTGGAGCGGGCGGGCACGTGGCTGGGCCGGGGCCTGGCCGTGCTGATCAACGTCACCAACCCGAGCCTGGTGGTGCTGGGCGGCTACTTCGTGCCCCTGGGCCCGTGGCTGCTGCCGAACTGCCGGGCGGAGGCGGCCGCGAGCGCGTTCGCGCCGGAGGCGGGCGGCTGCCGGGTGGAGCTGTCGTCGCTGGGGCTGAGCGCGGCGGCCCGGGGCGGGGCCACCGCGATGATCCACTCGCTCGACGCGGGACTGCTGCCCCTGCCCGAGCCCGTGACCCGGGCTCCCGATCCCGCGTCCGGCGAGGGGCCCGCCGCGGAGCCCGTCGAGCACCCGGCGGCGGACACGGCGCAGCCGGACGGGAACACCGCGGACACCGCCTAGTGCCGTGACCGTAAGGGGCCGCCGGACCGGCCCCTCCGCCGGGGACCTGTACTCGTAGCGCGTCCCGTCCTCCCTCGCCCAGAGTCAGGCCGAAACCCCTCGCGTCACACCGGTGACCTTTCCGGACAGCTACCAGGAGGCCGTACAGGGCGGCGTGCACTCCGCCCTGAACAGGGAATCCACCGTCGTTCCGGCGTTCCGGCTCCGGAGTCCACACCGACCCCCGGACTACATGCGCTCTCCCATAGTGGACAACGCATATATTGGCGCTATCCTCTACCCATGTCCCTACGACACGCCATACTCGGGCTCCTGTCCATCAAGCCGATGAGCGGCTACGACCTGAAGAAGGTGATCGACGAGAGCGTCGGGCACTTCTGGACGGCGGACCAGTCGCAGATCTACCGGACGCTCACCGGCCTGGTGGAGGAGGGCCTGGCCTCCCGCCGCACCGTGGTGCAGGAGGAGCGCCCCAACCTGCACCTGCACAGCGTGACCGCCCCCGGGCTGGCCGAACTGGACCGCTGGCTCACCTCCCCCCCGCGCACCCCGCCGACCCGGGACCCCTTCCTGGCACGGCTGTTCTTCGCGGACAGAATGCGCACGGAGGACATCCGGGAACTGCTGGACACCCGCAGGCGGGAGGTGGGCGGGGAGCTGGCCGCGCTGGAGGCGATCGCCGTCCCGGCGGAGGCCGCCGGGCTCGGGCAGGCGCTCCGCCTGGCCACGCTCTCCTACGGCATCACCCTGGCCAGGGCGGAGCTGGACTGGCTCGACGCCACCGAACGGCTGCTGGAGGAGGACACCCCGTGAGTGAGCGGATCTCGGCCCGGCTCGACGGGATCGCGGCGCGCTACGCCGCCAAGCCGGGGGTGTCGCTGATGAGCCTCGCCGTGGAGCAGCCGTCCACCGGGTTCTCCTGGAGCCACGGCGACACGGGGCGGCCGTACTTCGTCGCCAGCATCACCAAGCTGTACACCGTCGCGATGGTCATGCAGCTGCGCGACGAGGGGACCCTGACCCTCGACACACCCGTCGCGGACCTGCTCGGCGCGGACACGATGCGCGGGCTCAACACGTACGGGGGCCGCGACCACGGCCCGGCGATCACGGTGCGCGAACTGCTGACGCAGACCTCCGGGATCCCCGACTACTTCGAGCAGAAGCGCCCCGACGGCACCACGTTCCTGGGCGACATGCTCCGCGAGGACGCCGCCTGGACCTTCGAGGACTTCCTCGGCATGGCCAGGGCCATGCCGAGCCGGTTCGCCCCGTCGACCCCGGGCAGGGCGCACTACTGCGACACCAACTACCAGCTGCTCGGACGCGTCATCGAGGTGGCCACGTCCGGCGGCTACGACCGGGCCCTGCGGGCCCGGGTCCTCGAACCGCTCGGGCTGCACGACACCTGGCTGTTCACCCCGCACACGCTGGACCGCTACGACGAGGTCGCCACGCTCCTGCACGGCCGCACCCGGCTGCGCGTGCCGAGGACGATCGCCTCGTTCCCGCCCGACGGAGCGGTGGTCTCGACCTCGGCCGACCAGCTGCGGCTCCTGCGCGCCTTCGTGGGGGGCGAACTGTTCCCCGCGCGGTACCTGGCGGAGATGACCGCGCGCTGGAACCCGGTGTTCTCACGTCTGGTCCCCATCGACTACGGGATCGGGGTCATGCGGTTCAGGCTCCCGCGCTGGATGACTCCGTTCACCCCGTGCCCGGAGATGATCGGCCACTCCGGGGCCTTCGGGAACGTGCTCTACCACGTTCCGGAACGCGACCTCCACGTCTCCGGCACCGTCAACCAGATGCTCCCCCGCAGCCTGCCGCACAACATCCTGGCCCAGCTGGTGGCCCAGTTCCGGTGAGCCCCTCCGGACCCCGCTGACCCGGGAGCCGCACGACGGCCCCCGGACCGGGGTGACGCGACCGCCGCCGGAACCCGGGCGGCCGGGGACGGCCCGTCCGGAATCCGGGCGGGCCGCCCCCGGCTCACTGTCGGCCGCACCGCGCCGGACCTCCCCCGGGGCGGCTGCGGCTCGGTGCCGGCCGGACCGTGTCCGGCCCGCCGCCGCTCAGTCCGCCTCCGGTGCCGGAGCAGCGCCGGTCAGGACCAGGTCGGCCACCGCCGTACCCGGCCGGTCGAAGACCAGGTACAGGTCACGGATCCCCCCGGCTCCCCCCGCGTCCTCGAAGGCCGCGCCGACCTCGGTGAAGTCGTAACCGTCCTTGCCCGCCGGGACGTCGGCCACCGCGGCGGTCGGTCCGTCCTCGGGGTCGTCCAGGCGGACGCGGACCGTGCTGGCGTGTTCGGCGTTCACCGTGAGGCGGCACCCGGTGACCCCGTCGCCGAGGTCCACGTCGCGGAAGGCGGCCCACGCGCCGCCCTCCCGGGAACGCACCGCGTCGCCCCGCTCGGGGGTGAGCGGGCACAGGGACGTGCCCCGGGCGTCGTCGTAGCCCGCGGCCGACCACGGCGTGCGCGCGTCGCGGGGCGGGATGGCCTCCCCCGGCACGTCCAGGGCCGCGGTGGCGCGGATGTCGGTCGCCGAACGCCCGACCAGCACCTGGCGCGGCGCGTCCTCCACCACGAAGCGGTCGCGGGTGGTGTCCCACAGCGCGAGCCGGTCCACGTCGAAGGAGACCGTGGCGAGCGCGCTGCGGCCCGGCTCCACGCGCACCCGGGCGAACCCGCGCAGCGCGCGCAGCGGGGTCCGCACACGCGAGGCCAGCTGGCGGGTGTAGACCTGCACCACCTCGTCGGCGGGCCGCGCGCCCGTGTTGGCGACCATGACGGCGACGGTGACCCGGCCGCCGTCCACGCGGACCACCGGGGCCGCGTACTCCACCGACGTGTAGCCGAGGCCGTGCCCGAAGGGGTAGAGCGGCTCGCCCTCGAAGTACAGGTAGGTGCCGCGCGCGCCGACGATGTCGTAGTCGAGCATCCCGGGCAGGTCGTCGGCGGAGCGGTACCAGGTCTGCGGAAGCCGTCCGGAGGGCTCGGCGTCGCCGAAGAGCACGTCCGCGAGCGCGTGGCCGTACTCCTGGCCGCCGTGCGCCGACCACAGGACGGCCGGGACGTGCTCGTCGGCCCAGGTGATCCCGAACGGGCAGCCGCTGCTGAGCACCAGGACCGTGGCGGGGTTGGCCGCGCGCACGGCGCGCAGCACCCGCTCCTGGGCGGCGGGCAGGTCCAGGTCGGTCCGGTCCTCGGTCTCGCGCCCGTTGACCATGGGGTGGTCGCCCAGGACGACGACCGCGACGTCGGCGGCGGAGGCCACCCGCGCGGCCTCCTCGGCTCCCGTGCCGAGCCCGTCCACGATGAACAGGCCCTCCCCCTCCCCTGCTCCGGCCAGGCGCAGGTTCCCGTCGCGCGGATCCGAGGTGACACCGCGGCCGCTGCGCACGTGGACGAGGGTGTGCAGGCCCTTGCGCTCCTCCAGGCGGAAGGTCTGGGTGACCTCCCAGGTGCCGGGCCCCGGCGCGGTGAAGGCCAGGACGTCTCCGGGTCCCACGTCGAGGTACCTCCCCGTCCGCGTCGAGCGCAGGGCGCAGGCGCCGCCGCCCCAGTCCAGCAGGTCGAAGTCCGCGCCCTCGACCTCCTCCTCCACGGTCGGCGCGTGCCCGTCCGCGCCGCGGTGCCCGCCGCAGACGCCGTGGGCCTCCAACCGGGCGGGGCCCCCGTCGCCGGGGTCCACCACGAGTCCGTGCCCGAACGTGCTCAGCCGGATGCGGTCCACGCCCTCGCAGAACACCGTCTCCACCCGCTCGGCGATCCCGGCGCGCGCGGTGACGGCGTAGGGCAGCGTCCCGCTGTACCAGTCCTCCAGCACGGTGTCGCCGAGCTGGCCGACGACGGCGACCCGGCGCACGTCGCGCAGCGGGAGCGCGCCCTCGTTGCGGAGCAGCACGATCGAGCGGGTGGCCGCCTCCCGGGCGAGCGCCCGGTGCTCGGGGGTGTCGAAGGCCCCGGCGTCCCCGGCGGTCCCGTGCCCGGCCTCCCCCGCCGTGCCGCCGCCCCCGGTGTCCCCCGCGCCCCCGCCCCACACCTCACCGTTCGGGCCGTCCCCGGCCAGCAGGTCTCCGCCCACCCCGGCGATCCCGTCAACCCCGCCCATCACGGGGTCGAACTCGCCCAGGCGGATCCGGACCGAGAGCACGTTGCGCGCGGCGCGGTCGATGTCGGCCGCGGTGAGCAGCCCCCGGCGCAGCGCCTCGCGCACGTGCCCGAGGGTGGGCTCGGTGCGGTCGTCGTCCTGGGTGAAGCTGTCGAGCCCGGCCCGGATCGCGTGCGCGTAGGCCGTGGGCAGGTCGGGGTGGAAGTGCTGCGCCTCCACGAGGTTGGCGGGCGCGTAGGCGTCGCTGACCACCAGCAGGCGGTCGGGCGCGGCCGGGCGCAGCACGTCGCCGATCAGCGGGCTCAGGTGCGCGGGCCGCCCGTTGACCAGGTTGTAGGAGGGCATGACGGCCACGGCCGCCCCCTCGGCCAGGGCGGGCAGGAAGGCCTGGAGCTCGTACTCGCGCAGGACCCTCGGCGGCAGGTCGCTGGAGGTCTCGCAGCGGCCCTCCTCGTTGTTGTAGGCGAGGAAGTGCTTGAGGGTGGGCGCGAGGCGCAGCGTGTCGCCGTCACCGGCCAGCCCCCGGGCGTAGGCGGCGGCCAGGAGCCCGGTCAGCCACGCGTCCTCGGAGTAGCCCTCCTCGTTGCGGCCCCAGCGGGGGTCGCGCAGCGGGTTGACCACGGGCGCCCAGACGTTGGGCGACGCGCCCGCGCCCCTGCGGGCGAGCACCTCGTCGCCGACGGCCCGGCCGACGAGGCGGAGCAGGCCGGGGTCCCAGGTGCTGGCCAGGCCGACGGCCTGCGGGTACACGGTGGCCGGTCCGAGCCAGGCCAGTCCGTGCAGCGCCTCGGTCCCGGTCCGGAAGGGGCCGACGCCCAGGCGCTCGACGGGCGCCTGGTGCTGGTGGAGCAGGCCGATCCGCTCCTCCGGGGTGAGGCGGGCGAGCAGGTCGTCCACGCGCCGTTCGGGCGGCAGGGCGGGGTCCCGGTACGGCGGCAGGTGCGGCTGGAGGGTCATGGGGGGTGTTCGCCTCTCGTGCGCGAGGGTATTGTCCTTCGAAATCGAACCGCTTCGACTTCGATACCTGAAGACCTTGTGTGCCACATCACAGTGGAGTAATTTGTTTGTCTAAACGGCCAACTAATTCATAGCAAAATGGCCCTTCGTTTCCTACCCCCCTGGGCTCCCCGGCCTGCTCAACCGAAGGAACGACGCTATGCGCACCACCCCCCTGCGCCAGCCCCCCAGCCGACGCCGCTTCCTCGGCCTGGTGGGCGCCTCCACCGCCGCGGCGCTCACCGCCGGAACGCTCACCGGCTGCGGCTCGGAGTCGTCCAGCGGCGGAGGGTCCGCCTCCTCCGCCAGCTCGCTGGACGACCTGATCCCCACGCACATCCCGTTCCAGGGGGTCACCCCCGACATCCCGGGACAGCACGGCGCCCCGGACGGGTTCACCGCCTACCCGCAGGAGTTCGTCCGGGCCGTGTCCGAGGCCCCCGGCAGGGGCGGGAGCTACACCGCGATGACCCCGCTGTGGGGGCCGATCCCGCCCGGCCTGGGCGACAACTCCTTCTTCGAGTACGTCAACGGGCGTCTGGGCGCCACGGTGGAGTTCAACTTCCAGGACGGCAACTCGGTCATCGACAAGATGAACGCGGTGATCGCCGGGCGCGACGTCGCCGACATCACGATGATCCCCGACTGGGTCATCAACCTGATCCCGCAGTTCAACCGGGCCGTCGGCGAGCTGTTCGAGGACCTGACGCCGCACCTGGCCGGCGACGCGGCGCAGGCCTACCCCCTGCTGGCCAACCTGGACAGCGACGCCTGGCGCTGGAACGTCTTCAACCAGCAGCTGCACGGGGTGCCCTGGCCCGCCGAGCCCTTCGGCAACTGGGTCCTGTACCGGCGCGACCTCCTGGAGGAGTACGGCCTGGAGGCCCCGACCAGCCCCGACGACCTGTTCGCGATCGGCGAGGAGGTCAACGACCCGGACAACAACCGCTGGGCCTTCGGCGACTTCAACCTCACCATGCGCCAGGTCTTCGGCGCGCCCAAGCAGTGGCGCTACTCGGGCGGCGAGCTCATCCACATGTTCGAGACCGAGGAGTGGAGGGCCAGCATCGAGTACATGCGCAGGGTGTTCGACGCGGGGCTCGTCCACCCCGACATCGTCGCCCTGGGGGACAACTCCAAGGAGCTGCTCAACTCCGGGCAGATCCTCTTCAACCAGGACGGCATCGGCGCCTGGCACGAGGCCTACATGCAGATGCTCGGCGACAACCCCGACTTCCGCCTGGACCTGATGCCGGCCTTCGGCAACGGCGGCGCCGACCCGGTGATGCACCGCAGCGACCCCTCCGCCCAGTCCGTGTTCGTACGCAAGGGCATGGAGCCGGAGCAGGTCGAGGAGATCCTCGGCATCATCAACTACTGCGCCGCTCCGTTCGGCACGCGGGAGTACATGGACTACCGCTACGGCGAGGCGGGCGCGCACCACGAGCTCAACGACGAGGGCGCCCCGCAGCTCACCGACACCGGCAACGGCGAGGTCAACGACGGCTACTACTTCATCAGCGGACGCCCCCAGGCGATCACCGAGAGCCAGTACCCGGACTTCGTGCCATGGAAGTGCGACTGGTACAACCACGCCGCCCAGTTCACCGAGGACGACCCGTTCGCGGGCATCCGCATCCAGCGCCCCGAGCGCTTCTCCGGGGCCGAGACCCCGATGACCGACAGGGTCAACGACATCATCCGGGGCCGCGAGGACCTCAGCGCCCTGGACCAGGCCGTCGCGGACTGGCGCCGCGACGGCGGCGACGAGGGCCGCGAGTTCTACATGCGGGTCCTCCAGGAGCACGGCCGTGACTGAGCGGACCATGACCAAGGGCGAACCGCCCTCCCCGGCCGACGCGTCCCGCGGGCGCGGGGGCCGGGGGCGGTCCCCGGCCGTCCCGGACCGCCGGGGCGGGTCCGCGTCCCCGAGCCGCAGGCGGGTCCCGTTCGGTGCGAGGCTGCGCCGCGACTGGCAGCTGCTGCTGATGACGGTCCCGGCGATCGGCCTGCTGGCGGTGTTCCACTACACGCCGACCCTCGGCAACATCATCGCCTTCCAGGACTACAACCCCTGGGACGGGGTGTGGGGCAGCCCGTGGGTGGGGCTGGCGCACTTCGAGCGTCTGTTCACCGACCCCCGCTTCTGGTCCGCGGCGGGCAACACGCTGGTCATCGCCGCCGTCCAATTGGTGTTCTTCTTCCCCATCCCGATCGCGCTGGCCATCCTGCTGGACAGCGTCCTCAGCCCCAGGCTGCGGATGGTGCTCCAGAGCATCGTGTACATGCCGCACTTCTTCTCGTGGGTCCTGGTCGTCACCCTGTTCCAGCAGATCCTGGGCGGCGCCGGACTGTTCTCGCAGATCCTGCGGCAGAACGGGTACGCGCCGCTGGAGGTCATGTCCGATCCCGACGCGTTCCTGTTCGTGGTCACCTCCCAGATGGTCTGGAAGGACGCCGGGTGGGGCACGATCATCTTCCTGGCGGCGCTGGCGGCCGTGAACCAGAACCTCTACGAGTCCGCGGCCGTGGACGGCGCCGGGCGATGGCGGCGGATGTGGCACATCACCCTGCCGGGCCTGCGCCCGGTGATCGTCCTGCTGCTCATCCTCAAGATCGGCGACATCCTCAACGTCGGCTTCGAGCAGTTCTACCTCCAGCGCGACGCGTTCGGATCGGGCGTGTCGGAGGTGCTGGACACCTTCATCTACCACCAGACCCTGGTGACGGGGAACTTCAGCGCGGGAGCGGTCGCGGGCCTGGTCAAGGGCGTGGTCGGACTGGTCCTCATCGTTCTGGCCAACAAGCTGGCCCACAAGATGGGTGAGAACGGAATCTACCGACGAGCATGAGCACACTGTTCAAGGACCGCCCCGTGTGGGCGGAGCGCCCCGGTCTTCCCGCGCGCGCCGCGAAGAACACCACCCTGGCCGTGATCGCGGTCGTCATCCTCTTCCCGCTCTACGTCGTGATCCTGACCAGCCTGTCCCCCGCCTCTGCGGTGAACAGCGCGGGCGGCCTGGTGCTGGTCCCGCAGGGGATCTCCTTCCAGGCCTACGCCGACCTGTTCAGCGGCGGCGTGGTGACCCGGGCCGTGCTGGTCAGCCTGGGCGTCACCGCCGTGGGGACGCTGGTCAGCCTGGTGGCGACCGTCCTGGCCGCCTACGGGCTGTCCCAGCCCGGATCGCTGTGGCACCGGCCGCTGCTGTTCGCGGTGCTGCTGACCTTCCTGTTCGCGCCCGGAATGATCCCGCTGTACCTGCTGGTGAGCAACGTCGGCCTGATCGACAGCTACTGGTCGCTGATCCTGCCGACGGCGGTGAACGCGTTCAACCTGGTGGTGATGCGGGCGTTCTTCATGAACCTGCCCCAGGAGATCGGCGACAGCGCCCGGGTGGACGGGGCGAGCGAGTGGACCATCATGACCCGGCTGGTCCTGCCCATGTCCAAGGGGGTCACCGCGGTCGTCGGCCTGTTCTACGCGGTGGGCTACTGGAACGCCTTCTTCAACGCCATCCTCTACATCAACGACAACGCCAAGTGGCCGCTCCAGCTGGTGCTGCGCCAGTACGTGCAGCAGGGCCAGCAGCTCAGTTCGAGTTCGGTGATCGGCGACGCGATGCAGGGCGGCACCGCCTCGGCGCCCAACCTGGCCATCCAGATGGCCATCGTGGTGGTGGCCCTGGTGCCGGTCACGTTCGTCTACCCGCTGGTCCAGAAGCACTTCACCAAGGGCGTCATCATCGGCGCCGTGAAGGGGTAGCGCCGCCTCAGGACCGCCCGCGCCCCCGGGGTTCCCCTCCTCCTGGAACCCCGGGGGCGCGGGTGTGCCCGGGGTTCCGTGACGGCTCCGGCGGCGGCCCGTTCGCCGGTCCCCGTCCGGGCACGGCGAAGGGCCGGGAACCGCCCCGCGGCTCCCGGCCCCGCCGTGTCAGGGCGTCAGCCGCAGGCCTCCCCGTCGAGGGTGAGCCCGGTCGGCTGCGCGGGCTCGCCGTCCACGGTCCCGTTGAAGCCGACCGTCACCGAGCTCCCCGGGGCGATCCGGGCGTTCCACCCGGCGTCGGTGACCCGCACGGACGCGCCGTCCTGGGTGTACGCGCCGTTCCAGAGGCTCGTGACCTCCTCACCGGCCGTGAACTCCCAGCCGACCTCCCAGCCCTCCAGTGCCTCGTCGCCGTCGTTGGTGACCGTCACCCCGGCCTGGAACCCGCCGCTCCAGGTGTTGGTGACGGTGTACTCGACCGCGCAGTCCCCGGGCTCGGGGTCCGGGGACGGCTCCGGGGTGGGTTCGGGGTCCGGCGTGGGCTCCGGCGTGGGCTCGGGGTCGCCGCCCCCGCCCGCCAGGTCGCCGTAGACGATCCCCCGGCCGTTGGTGCCGACGTAGACCCGGCCGTAGACGTTGGGGTCGCCGGTGATGGTCGCCCCCGTCCAGGCCCACTGGTGCTGGTCGTCGTTGATCCGCACCCAGCTCTCGCCCGCGTCGTCGGAGCGGAAGATCCCGCGCACGCCGTCGATCCTGGAGCTGGTGTACACCGCCGGGTAGTCCGAGCCCGGCGCGGGCGCGCCGAAGCCGACCGCGTCGCCCTCGTCCACGGCCTCGACCTGCTCGAAGGAGGCCCCGGCGTCCGTGCTCCGCCACATGCCGTAGTGGTCACCGGTGCCTCCGGCGACCCACACGTCACCGGTGTGGCCGGGCACCGCGCCGAAGCGGATGTTGCCCTCGGCCGGGAGCCCGTCGAAGCCCGCCGTGAAGGTGGCCCCGCCGTCGGTGCTGGTGTAGAAGGTGCCGCCGGAGACGGCGTAGAACACGTCCGGGTCCACCCGGTCGGCCTCCACCCTCGCGCCCGCCGGAACGCCGGTGGAGGCGGTCCACGACGAGCCCAGGGTGGTGGAGACGTGGACGCCTGTGCCGTCGGGGCTCCACACGACGGACGAGCCGTCCGCGTTCACCGCGACCGTGCCGCCGCCGGTCACGCCGCCGGGCTCCTGCCCGGCCCACCAGCTCTCGCCGCCGTCGGTGGACAGGCCGATGGCGGCCTCGGCGTCGCTGCCGCCGACCCGCGCGATGGTCGCGGGCTGGAGTTCGGCGAAGTCCAGGCTGGTCCCGTGGCCCCAGTAGGGCTGCTGGTACATCTGGTCGGGGACGGTCTCCAGGTCCTGGTGGGTGAAGCCGCCGATGTCGAGCAGGGCCGAGTGCAGCGGCGCGCCCTCGGGCGGGCTGATCAGGTCGTTCACGGCCGTCTCCTCGATGCCGTGCGCCCTGACCCCGATGTCGAAGGTGGTGCCCGCGTCCCAGTCGGTGAGGTTGTCGCTGCCGTAGACCGTGGCGCCCGTGCCGTACATGAAACGGTCGGAGTCGAACGGGTCGATCGCCATCGCCTGCGTCATCCAGCCGAGTTTGGGCTGGGTCTCCGGGGGCGTCCCGGTACCGCCGAAGTCCAGCCAGGGCGCTCCGGAGATGTCCATCTCGTAGCGCGTGGTGCGCTCGGGGTAGGCGCCCCAGTCCCACGCCTGGGTCCAGGTCTGGCCGCGGTCGGTGCTGCGGTAGATCTGGATGTCGGGCCACCAGGAGATCTGGGTGGCGACCATCAGCGTGTCCGGGTCCTGCCGGTCGATGGTCAGGCCGCCGTAGCCGAAGTAGTTGTCCTCGGAGCCGGAGGGGACGGGGCTGATGTCGGTCCACTCCCCCGTCGCCAGGTCCATGCGCCACACGTCGCCGGAGTCGCCGTCGTAGGGGCCGGGGGTGCTGGTGGTGGCCATGTAGAGCTGGCCGCCCTCGTGGTCCACGACCGAGTGCGCGGGCAGGTGCCCCGTGGGCGCGCCGGGGACGGGCTCCCAGGTCTGTCCGCCGTCCTGACTGCGGTAGACCGGGTCGTCCAGGTCGGCGACGCCGACGTAGACGTCCTGGGTGACCGAGCCCTCGGACCCGGTCCTGGGGTCGAAGTCCACCCAGGTCACGCCGGTGATGTCGGACATCATGCCGGTCTCGTCGCCCGGGTCCTGGACGTAGTCGCCGGGGTTGGGGAAGGCCTCGACCTCGGCCCAGGTGGCGCCGTGGTCGGTGCTGCGCCACAGGCCGTTGCCGCCGCTCGCGCCGAAGTAGACGACGCTGTTGTCGTTGGGGTCCACGGCCAGGCGCTCGCCGAGGCCGCGGCCGGGCATGTTGCCGCCGAGCTTGAAGGGCAGCTCGGCGACGTCCCAGGTCTCGCCGCGGTCGTCGGAGCTGAGGATGGCCCCGTTGTTGGGGTCCCAGCCGTTGGTGTAGGTGCCCACGGCCGCGTACACGCGATCGGGGTCCACGGGGTCGGTGGCGATGCTGACGACGCCCGTGTAGCCCCACTCGTCCCAGCCGACCCAGTCGAGCAGGGGGATCCAGCGTTCGGTGTCGGGGTTCCAGCGGTAGGCGCCGCCGATGTCGGTGCGGGCGTAGGCCAGGCCCGGTTCGGTCTCGCTGAAGACGATGCCGGGGACGAAGCCGCCCCCGACGATCTCGACGTTGTCCCACTCGTAGGCGTCCTGTGCCGCGGTCGGCTCGGCGGGAGCGGCCCCGGCCGCGGTGGTGGCGACGACGGTGGAGGCGGCCAGTGCGGTGGCCGCCGCGACGGCGAGCGCCGGTAAGCCCCGCCCGCGTCTGGGGGGCCGGTGCTGTTCGGGAGGCATGTGCGGGCTCCTTGGGGGAATCTGGGGGGTACGCCCGTCCCGGGAAATCCGGCCCCGGGGCGGACGCGAATTCCCCATTAGTCTGGATAGCCGACTAACCCCCGGCAAGGGGTGTTGTGGAGGAAATTTCGAAGCGATTCGACTCTTCCCCGGCGACCATCGGGAATTGCAGGGACACCGTCCGGTCCGGTACCAGGTCCACCTTGCGCCGCTCCCCTCCGGGAAGCGCCACCACCGTCTCGCGGGGCTCGACGGCCCGCAGCCGCGCGCGGGCCCGATCGCCGGACCACTCCAGGAGTTCCACGACGACCCCGCCCCGGGCCCGCAGCCCCTCCACCCGGCCCGAGGCCCACTCCCGGGGCAGGGCGGGCAACAGGTCCAGGCGCCCCTCGGCGGACCGGGCCAGCATCGCCGCCGCCACGGCCGGGAACCCGCCGCCGATGTCCACGTTGAACAGGCTGCCCCGGTTGTGCGTGGGCACCAGGGTGGGGCGCCAGTAGCGGGTGGCCAGCAGGGACAGGGTCTCGTGCGCCTCGGCGGCCAGGCCCAGGTTGGCCGCGGCCAGCCCCAGCTGGACCAGGCCGAAGGCCATCTCGTCGGACTCCTGCCCGCGCCACCACTCCAGGCGGGCGCGCACGGCGGCGACCGCCGCCGCACGCAGCCGGGGCGAGGCCAGGGCGGGGTCGGTCTCGTACCAGAGCGGGTACAGGTGGGAGGCGTGCCGGTGCGCGTGCCGCTCGGTCTGTCCGACCGGCCCGGCCGGGCCCGCCCACTCGGCGAGTTCGCCGCCCGGGGCGACCCGGTATCCGGGCAGCCGCGCCCCCAGCCGTGCCCAGCGGCGGGATCCGGGAACGCCCAGCACGCGGTGCGCCCGCAGTAGGTTGCGCACCAGGTCGCGCACGGCCGCGACGTCCATGGTGGCGTTGACGGCGGCCTGGCCGCCGCCGTCCCCGGGGGTGTTCTCCGGCGAGTAGGAGGGGGAGAAGCCCTCGTCGGTGAGGAAGTCCTCGTGGAACTCCGCGGCGGCGGTGAGGAAGGGCAGGGCGCGCTCGCGCAGGAACGCGCGGTCGCGGGTGTGGGAGTAGTGGTCCCAGTACAGGCGGGACGTCCACGCCGCTCCCGCGGTCCAGCAGGTCAGGCACCACTCGGGGCCGAAGTGGTTGTGCCTGCCGGAGGTGGAGGCGTGCGCGGGCAGCAGGATCCCCCGGCAGCCGTAGAGCCGCCGCGCGTTCTCCGCCAGGTCGTCGGCCATGCCGTCGAGGAGGTCGAACAGGCCGGTCATCAGCTCGGGCGTGCCCGTGGTGTGCAGGGCCGCGAGGGCGGAGGGCAGGTTGCCGTCGAAGGTGTACCCCGACCGCCACGGTGGGTCGTAGGTGCCGCTCCACACCCCCTGGAGGGTGGGCGGCAGGTCGCCGCAGCTGGAGATGATCGCGTACCGCCCGGCGTCGACCAGGCGTGCGATCAGGTCGGGGGCGGCCCCCGCCGCCAGGAGGTCCTCGCCGAGCGCGTCGGGGTGGGCCGGACCGCCCTCCAGCTCCAGCCGGAAGCGGGACATGAGGTCGCCGTGCACCGCCCGGTGGCGTTCGAGCGCCCCGGCGAAGTCCTCCGGGATCCCGGCGGACGCGGCGAAACCGTCCACCCGCACGCGTGCCACCAGCCGGAGCCGCCGGACACCCCGCAGGTCCAACCCCTCACCACCGACGCCGACCCGACCGCCCTCGGCGCTGACGGCGCAGGTCACCGTGTACCCGGACAGGCCGCCGGGCGGGCGCTCGGGGAAGTCCGCCCGCAGGGTCAACAGGCCGGGGGCCGCCTCAGGGGCCACCGCCATCGGGACCGGCGGCGTCTCCTCCAAGGCGGTGAGCCGCAGCGTTCCGTCCAGGCCACCGGGTGAGGCGAGCTCGACGACCACGGCGTCGTCGGGCCGGGAGGCGAAGGCCCGGTGCACGGTCCCGTCCGGCAGCTCCTCCGTGACCAGGCCCGAGTCCAGGTCGCACGTGCGCGTGACCGGCCCCGGCCGGGGTCCGCGCGGGGCGAACGAGAGCACGGCGGCCCCCACCAGCGGGTCGATCCACCGGGTGTCGGCGTAGCCCGGGTGCTCCCGCGCCGCGAACTCCGTGATCCGCCCGGCGGCCTCGCGGGAGCGGCCCCGGCGCAGCAGCTCCCTCAGTTCGGGTAGCAGGGAGGCGGTCGCGGGAGCGGGCAGGGGCTCCGTGACCGGCAGGAACAGCCGCTCGTGGCCCAGCGTGAGGCGGACGCGCTCCGCCGTCGAGTGCACGAGCGCCCCCTGGCGCCCGTTGCCGGTGACCAGCGCGTCCTCCCAGTTCCCGACCGGATGGCGGGTGCGGACCCGTCGTGCTGCGGACATGCGCTCTCCTCGTGTGGGGGGTGTCGCCCGGAAGGGTTTTCGCCCTACTTTGTTGGCGCACACACCAAACCAGAAGGAGTTCCCCATGTCCTCTCCGCTGTGGTTCGGCGGCGACTACAACCCCGAGCAGTGGCCGGAGGAGGTCCAGGCGGAGGACGTGGAGCTGATGCGCCGCGCCGGGGTCAACCTCGTGACGGTCGGCGTCTTCTCCTGGGCGCTCCTGGAGCCGAAGGAGGGCGAGTACCGGTTCGAGTGGCTGGACCGGGTGCTGGACCGGCTCGCCGACGCCGGGATCGGGGTCGCGCTGGCCACCCCGACCGCCTCTCCCCCGCCGTGGTTCGGGCTCGCCCACCCCGACGCGATGCCGGTGACCGCGGACGGGACCCGGCTCACCCATGGCAGCCGCGACACCTACGACGTGTGCTCCCCCGCCTACCGGGAGGCCTCGGTGCGCATCGCCCGCGCGCTGGCGGAGCGCTACTCCGGGCACCCGGCGCTGCGCCTGTGGCACGTGCACAACGAGTACGGGACGTGGTCGCACTCCGAGCACACCGCCGGGGCCTTCCGCGACTGGCTGCGGGGTCGCCACGTGGACCTGGACCGGCTCAACGCGGCGTGGACCACGGCGTTCTGGAGCCAGCACTACTCGGAGTGGGAGCAGATCCAGCCGCCGCGGGCGACCCAGTACCTGCCCAACCCGGCGCACGTGCTGGACTTCCGGCGGTTCCTGTCGGACGCGATGCTCGACCACTTCCTGTCCCAGCGCGACGTGCTGCGCGCCGTCCGGCCGGACGTGCCGGTCACGACCAACCTGGCCTTCGGCGACTGGGTGCCGGTGGACCCGTGGCGGTGGGCCGAGCACCTGGACCTGGTGGCCGTGGACGACTACCCGGACCGGACGGGGCAGGGCGGGGCGGAGCAGACCGCCTTCGCCGCCGATCTGGCCCGCTCGTGGGCGGAGCGCGTGCCCGGCCCGGGTCGGCCGTGGCTGTTGATGGAACAGGCGGCGGGTGTGACCTACACGGGCGAGGTCACCCGGCCGAAGGCCCCCGGGGAGACGGCGCGGCACAGCCTGGCGCACGTGGCGCGCGGGTCGCGGGGCGCGATGTTCTTCCAGTGGCGGGCGTCCCGGGGCGGCGCCGAGCAGTGGCACTCGGGGATGGTGCCGCACGCCGGGCCGGATTCGCGGATCTTCCGCGAGGTGTGCGAACTGGGGAGCGTGCTGCCCCGCGTGGCGGAGGCGCGCGACGCCGACGTGGTCGCCGACGCGGCGCTCACCTGGGACCCCGAGTGCTGGTGGGCGCTGGGCAGCCCGTCGCTGCCGGCGCGGGGCGTGGACTACCTGGAGGCGGCGCGTCAGGTGCACCGGGTGCTGTGGCGGTCGGGGCGCACGGTGGACATGGTGCGCCCCGACCGCGACCTGCCGCGGGTGCCGCTGCTGGTGGTGCCCGCCCTGTACCTGCTCTCGGACGAGGCGGCCGAGCGGTTGGCCCGCTACACCGAGGACGGCGGAACGCTGGTGGTGACCTTCCTGAGCGGGGCCGCCGACCCGGACGGGACCGTGCGCACCGGCGGGTACCCGGGCGCGCTGCGGGACCTGCTGGGGGTGCGGGTGGAGGAGGTGCACCCGCTGCTGCCCGGGGACGCGGTGGGCGTGGACCTGGGTTCGGTGCGCGAGGAGGTCACCCTGTGGAGCGAGCACGTCCACCTGGCGGGGGCCGAGGCGGTGGCCCACTACGCGGGCGGCCCGCTGGACGGGCTGCCCGCGGTGACGCGGCGGCGCCACGGCGCGGGCGAGGCCTGGTACCTGTCGGCCCGGCTGTCGGACCGGGGCCTGGCGCGGCTGCTGGCCGAGGCGGCGGGGACGGGGCCGTTCCCGGAGCCGGGGCTGGAGGTGGTGCGCCGGGTGGACCGGGACGGCGCGTGGGTGTTCGTCACCAACCACGACAACCGGCCGCGGTGGATCGACCCGGCCCGGTTCGGGCTGGACGCGGGCGCCCGCGACCTGGTGTCGGGCGTTTCGGCGCAGGGGATGACCCTGCCGGGCGGCGGGGTGGCGGTGTTGCGCGGCCACCCCGTTGACAATTAGTTGTGACTCTAGACAAACTATTCCGGAGTCCTGCGCCTACCTCAGGAGACACGACATGAGCAGCTACCAGCCCGTGCCCGCGGACAGGTTCACCTTCGGTCTGTGGACCGTGGGGTGGCGCGGGGTGAACACCTTCGGCGACCCCGTCCGCCCGGCGCTCGACCCGGTGGACGCCGTCCGCCGCCTCGCCGACCTCGGCGCGCACGGGATCACCTTCCACGACGACGACCTCATCCCGCCCGGCAGCTCCGACACCGAGCGCGAGGACATCCTCAAGCGGTTCCGCGCGGCCCTGGACGAGACCGGGCTCAAGGTGCCGATGGCGACCACCAACCTGTTCTCGGACCCGGTGTTCCGCGACGGCGGGTTCACCTCCAACAGCCGCGACGTGCGCCGGTACGCCATCCGCAAGGTCATCCGCAACATCGAGCTGGCCGTGTCGCTGGGCGCCGAGACCTACGTGTGCTGGGGAGGCATGGACGGCGCCGAGACCGAGGCGGGCAAGAACGACCACGCCGCCCTGGACCGGCTGCGCGAGGCCTTCGACATCCTGTGCGGCTACGTGCGCGAGCAGGGCCACGACCTGCGCTTCGCCCTGGAGCCCAAGCCCAACGAGCCGCGCGGCGACATCCTGCTGCCCACGGTGGGGCACGCCCTGGCCTTCATCAACGAGCTGGAGCACCCCGAGATGGTGGGGGTCAACCCGGAGGTCGGCCACGAGCAGATGGCCGGGCTGAACTTCGCGCACGGCGTCGCGCAGGCCCTGTGGGCGGGCAAGCTCTTCCACATCGACCTCAACGGCCAGCGCGGGATCAAGTACGACCAGGACCTGCGCTTCGGCTCGGGCGACGTCAAGGAGGCGTTCTTCCTGGTGGACCTGCTGGAGAGCGCGGGCTACGACGGCCCGCTGCACTTCGACTTCAAGACGCCGCGCACCGAGGACATGAGCGGCGTGTGGGAGTCGGCCGCGGCCTGCATGCGCAACTACCTCATCCTCAAGGAGAAGGCCAGGGCGTTCCGCGCCGACCCCGAGGTGGTGGAGTCGCTCGCGGCCTCGCGCGTGCCCGAGCTGTCCCAGTCCACGCTGGGCGAGGGCGAGTCCCTGTCCGACCTGCTGGCCGAGGAGATCGACCTGGCCGAGGTCGGTGAGCGGGGCTACCACTTCGAGCGCCTGGACCAGCTCGCCATGGAGCACCTGTTCGGCCTGCGCTGACCTTCCGTTCCCGGATCCGGGCCGTGTTCCGCGCGGGGCGCGGGGCGCGGCCCCTGCTGTTTCCCGGGTCGGGGCGGGGCGGCGGCCGGGGCGGTGACCGGTCGGCGCCGTGTCTGGACAGCGGGCCCGTGGGTAGTGGCGGTGGTCGGAAGCACCACCACCGAAGCGGAGGAGAACATGGCCGAGGACGCCGTCACCCTGATCCTGAAGGACCACCGGACGATGGAGGAGCTGTTCGACCGGCTCCAGTCCGAGCCCGACCAGCGGCCGCGCCTGCTGGAGGAGATCGAGGCGATCCTCACCGCGCACAGCCGCGCCGAGGAGGACGAGGTGTACCCGGCCGCCGCCAAGGCCGCTGGCGAGGGACCGGAGGTCCGCCACGGCACGGAGGAGCACCAGGAGGCCGAGGAGCTGCTCCGGAAGCTGAAGGAGTGCGACCCGAAGAGCAAGGAGTTCGACAAGCGCTGCAAGGAGTTCGTCGACGCGGTCAAGCACCACGTCGAGGAGGAGGAGAGCGACGTCCTGCCCGGCCTCAGGGAGGCCGTGAGCCAGAAGCGGGCCCAGGAGCTGGGCAGGGCGTTCTGGGAGCGGCGCGCCCGGGAGCTGGAGCGCTTCGACGTCAAGGGCAGGGTTCCCAGGCAGCGCGACCTCTACGAGGAGGCCAAGGAGCTGGACATCGAGAACCGCTCCAAGATGAACAAGGAGGAGCTGGCCGAGGCCGTCCAGAGGGCCCGGCGCGGCTGAGTTCCCCTTGGGGCGCCCCTTCGGGCGCGGGACGTGAAACGGCCCCGCAGGGCAGTTGCCCTGCGGGGCCGTCACGTACACCGGAACGGTGCGGCGGTCGCCTCACGGCGCGGTGCACAACACGGCTCCTGCCGCCCTTGCGGGCGCGGTATTCCGTGAAGGCTTTGAGTGGAGCCCGGGGGACACTTTCTACCGCACCTTCCGGCACCCCGTACAACGGGAGGGTGGGGGTGGGTATTCCACGACCCGGGGACACTTTTTCCGGTGTCCCCCGCCACATTCCCCGTTCGGGCGCGGAGCGCGGCCGTGGGCGGAGCGCGGTCGGGCGTGGCGCGCGGTCAGGCGCGCGGGGCGGTGCTCTCCCGGGAGGTGAGCCGGGGTTCGAGCAGGGTCACCCCGGGGTTCCCGGGGCCGTCGATCTTGTCCATGAGCAGACCGACCGCGCGGGCCCCGACCTCCTCGGCGGGCAGGTCCACCGAGGTCAGCGGCGGGGCGCCGGGCGGGACCGGGCCGATGGCGACCACGGACAGCTCGGGCGGGGTGCGGCCGTGCTCGGCGAAGGATTCGAGCAGCGGACCGACGGAGGGCTCGTTGTGCACGATGAGGCCGGTGAGGCCGGGCCGCTCGCGGAGCAGGTCCTCCGCGAGGCCGTGCGCGGTGTCGGGGGAGCACGGGTGCAGGGTGGCGCGGACGCCGCGCTCGGCGGCGGCGCGTTCGAAGCCGGTGGTGGTGCGCTCGGCGAACCCGGTGCGCCGTTCGTACACCGAGGGGGGCTGTCCGACGAAGGCGAGGTCGGTGTGGCCGAGGTCGGCGAGGTGGTGCACGCAGGCAGCACCGGCGGCGGCGAAGTCGAGGTCCACGCAGGTCAGGCCCTCGGTGTCCTCGGGGACGCCGATGAGGACCGAGGGCAGGCCCAGTTCGCGCAGGACGGGGACGCGGGCGTCGTCGGCCTCCACGTCCATGACGATGACCCCGTCCACCATGGCGCTGCCCGAGACCCGGCGCAGGCCGTCGGGGCCCTCGCCCTGGGTGAGCAGGAGGACGTCGTGGTCGTGCGCGCGGGCGGCGGTGACCACGGAGACGGCGAAGCGCATCGCGACGGGGACGTGGACGTCGCCGCGGAGCGGGATGACCAGGGCGATCACGTTGCTGCGGCGGCTGGCCAGGGAGCGGGCGCCCGCGTGCGGCTGGTAGCCGAGGGCGTCGATGCTCTCCCTCACGCGCCGCCGGGTGGTCTCGGAGATCGACCGCTTGCCGCTGAGGACGTAGGAGACCGTGCTCGGCGACACGCCAGCGTGCCGGGCCACATCGGAGATCCGCACCGTGCCGTCCCGTCCGTTATCGAACCGATTCGATGCGCTGTTGCGCACCGTGTTGTCCCGGCGCGGAGCCGATGGGCGCCGCCGGGCGAGGAGCGGTCACGGAGCGTGGGGGTGAGGGGGGAAGGGGCGCCGTGGTCAGTCCTCGCGTCCGAGCGTACCGGAGGAGCCCGCGGCGGCGAGGTCGTAGGTCTCACGGAACTGGCGGACCCTGCGCTGGCGGCGCATCATCAGGGGGACGAAGGCAGCGATCATGGCCACCAGCGTTCCTGCCATGAACAGGTTGATCAGGGCGACCAGAGATTCGCTGTCGTAGATGAGCAGGGCATTGGCGACGTTGGGCACGGCGACGAAGCAGCCGAAGACGAGCATGAACTTCGGCGACCTGGAGGTGTCGCTCTGGTCGGCGAGGATGCGCCCGAGCCGGTTGGTCTCGGGGTCCGGGTGGAGGGTGCCCCGCATGATCTGCCAGTGCGCGGCCCAGGCCTTGGCCGGGTCGGCGTCCACAGGTAGCGGCCTGCCCTTGACCATGCGGCGCGTCATCCACGTGCAGAAGAAGCCGCCGAGCGCTGTGAGGACCAGCGCCCCGGCCAGGGTGCCTCCCGCGATGACGGGGAGCGGCCCACCGAAGCCCTCGGCCACCAACAGGGGGCCGAACAGCAGGGAGGCGGAGAAGACGCTGAAGGCGCCGACGCCCAGGGCTGTGCGGAGGCCGAACTGACGCGGGTTGTTCTGGGCGTAGATGTTGAATCGGCCCATGAGGGTGCCGAACCGCCCGGGGGCACGGGGGATGTCGCGGTTCCTGTTCATACCGGCGAACTACCCCGGGGCGCGCCGCGCACATGGGACCAACGACCCGAAGGGCGCACGGCGGGCCGGGGCGTCCCGGAGCCGACAGCAAGCGCCGGGGGCCTGGCCCACCACCCGGCCGCGGTCCTGCCTCGGCGGAGGGCGGCCCGCATCCGAACCCCTTCAGGAGGCCGCGACGGATCAGGGTTGTCCACGTTCGAGGAGGACAGGGTGCGGACGACCTCGGGCGGGGCGGCTAGTCCTGCTTCGGGTTGCTGTTCAGCTTGCGCCGTTCCCAGCGGTTGGGGTGGCGGATGACGACCCCCGCCATGCCGCCGGACCCATTGAGCCGGATCAGCGGGGTTCCCGCGAGCCGGTCGGGGGTCGTCTTGTCCTTGAGGCCGCCCATGCCGGGGTCCACGCCGCTGGTGTCCGCCGCCCAGCCGTCGGGGATGACGATCGTGACACCGGCCGCCTCTCCGTAGGCCTCCACCACGACCTCCGTGAGGCGGCACTCGACCCGGCTGAAGTCGATCTTCACCCCGGCTATGCCCCCGTGGGCGATCACGTGCCCGGGCACCTCCCAGCGCCCGGGGCCGAGGGACGCGCCGTGCATACCGCCCTTGACCACCAGCGGCGGCCGGCTTTCGGGGAGCTGCGGCTGAGGCAGGTCGGCGGTCAGGACGGCCAGCTCGGCGTGCGTCTTGGAATTCAGCGCCTGCTCCAGGCGCGTATCCAGCTCATCGAGGTCGATGCGCCCCTCGGCCGCCGCGTCGCGCAGTTGCTCCACCACCGCGTCCCGGTCGGCGTGGGAGGCGCGGAGGTCTCCGGGGGGAGCGGTGCGCGCGGGGGGCTTCGGAGGCTGGGCGTTCATGACCCAAGGATAAGAGCGGACGAACCGGACTGTACATCTCGGAGGCCGAACCTGTCGGGACCGCGGGTGCCGGTGTCCCCGTGGCTAGCGGTAGTACACCCCGATCCGGGAGCCCGCGACCTCCTCGACCCGCACGTCCAGGTCGAACACGTCCCGCAGCACGAGGTTGGCGTGTGTGCTCCGGGACGCGGCCGGGGCGGGTCGGGTTCGGGTCCCCCGGGCCTGTCTGGCCACAAGCGGCCGTGGCCGCCTCGGACGCCTCCCTGGCGGGTACGTTCTCCTCGCGGCACGCACGAGCACCGCGCCACGGCCCCGTCGACTCCCCCACCGAAGAGGACCGCAGTGAACCTCCACCTGCCCTACCTGATCGGACCTCTCCTCCTTCTGCTGGTGGGCCTCTTCGCACTGGTCTGCTGCTTCGCCGCCGCGCCGGAGCGCCGCGCGCTCACCGGACTGGGCGCGGCGGCGCTGCTGGCCTCCTCCGTCCTGTCCCTGCTCGACCAGCTCTTCTCCCCCTGGGTGCGCGAACAGGCGGCGGACTCCGAGACCACCGCGCTGATCACGAGCGTGTCGTACTACCTGTCCGCGGCCCTCCTCGGCGCGGGCATGCTCCTGCTGGTCCTGGCCGCCACCCGGAGGACGTCGCGGGCCGAACCGCCCCCTCCGTCATCCTCCCCCTTCGACGGACCGCACGAGGAGGCCTGGCGATGACCGAGCAGGGCCCCGACCTGGTGCGTTTCCTCCTGTCCCTGCTGACCGTCGTGCTCCCCCCGCTGCTGGCGGGGGTCCTGGCGCTGGTCCTCGCCCAAAGGGCTCCCGGCGGGCGCGGCTTCGTACGCACCGGAGGCGGCCTGCTCGCGCTCCTCAGCGTCGTCCAGGGGGCCCGGGAACTCTGGTTCCGGTTCCTCTTCCTCCCGTCCTTGGTGGAGAACGGTGAGGTGCCGGTCCCGTTCCCGGCGCTGTTCGCCCTCGACATCGGGGTCCACGTGCTGCTCGCGGTGGCGCTCGTCCTGCTGCTGTGCGCGGTGATCAGCTCCCGGGGACGGCGGCACGCACCCCGGGGAACCGTGCCGCGACGACCGGAGCAGCGGCCGGAACCACGGGGCGGACGACCGGGCGGCGCCCCGTACGGCGGTGGCCGCTCCTCCGCGCACGCTTCGAACGCCCACACGGCAACGGGCGATCCCGGCCATCGCGGCGACGCTTTCGACGGCGGGGGCGGCCACCATGACGGCGGCGGAGGCGGCCACAACGGCGGCGGGGCCGACGGAGGCGGCGGCGGAGGCGGCTTCTAGCCCTCCACCGGTCTGGGCTCCTCCGGTCTCTCCCCGCCCTCGACGCGGACCGTGCCCGCGGCACCGTCGACGGTGATCCGCTGCCCGTCCCGGATCACCTCGGTCGCCCGGGGAACGCAGATCACGGCGGGGATGCCGTACTCCCTGGCGACCGTCGGCCCGTGCGCGATGGTGGACCCCGTCTCCACCACCAGCCCTCCGGCGGTCATGAACAGCGGTGTCCATCCGGGATCCGTGCTCTGGGCCACCAGGATCTCCCCCGGTTCCAGCGTGGCCCCCGCCGGATCGTGGACCACCCTCGCCACCCCGGTCGCGGTTCCCGAGGAGGCGGGCACGCCGAGGAGTTCCCCGTCCCGCCCGGAGGTCGGGGCGGGCAGCGCCGCCTCCACGTCGGTGCCGTCGGACAGCAGGACCGGGGGCACCCGGCGGCGTCCGCGCTCACGCAGGTACCCGGCGTGGCGCTCGGCGACGAGCGCGCGCTGGTCCGCGCCCTCCACCAGGGCGCGTGCCTCCGGCATGCGGAGGAACATGATGTCGTCGGGCGCGTCCAGCCGTCCCGCCCCGGCCATCTCGGCGCCGACGAGGAGGAGCTGCCGACGCGTCTCGGCGATGGCGAACAACCAGGAGAACTTGGGGTACTCCCGCATCCCGGCCAGGGCGCGCGCACGGCCGAAGGAGAACGACGCCAGACGCGCGCGGACGGGCCGGGAGGCGAGCGCCCTGCGGACCAGCGCGTCCCGTGTGCGTTCGGCCTCGGCGGCGGCCCGGGCGAACCTCCGGTCGGGTTCCTGTTCCGGGTCGCTCACCCGCAGGTAGTTGGCGATCGCCGCGAACAGGGGCGCGGGGTCCTCCGACCACCGGGGCACGCCCACGTCGACCTCGGCGGCTCCGCGGTGCCCGTACCGCTCCAGGAAGACGTCGAGACCGATGTCGGGGAGCGTTCCCGCCCGGTACCCGGACGCCAGTTCGTCAGGCGGGGTGTCCCTGAACAGCTCGCCGTGCCCGCGCGCCCCGACCGCCAGTCGCCACAGCGCCAGGTCCATCTCCGTGGTGACGTTGTGCGGCATCCCGCCGAGGACGGCGGCCACCTCGCCCGGTTCGGCGATCCCCCTGAGCAGCAGTTCGGGCGCCTTGACGGAGAGGACCGCGACGCACAGGGGCCCCATCATCGGGGCCATCCCCTCCGTCAGCGCCTCGTTCTGGAGCCGCGTCGCGTGCCGCAGACGTCGCGCGGAGGTGAGCGCGTGCTCCGGGGGGCGGGTGGCACGCGCCCGGAGCACCGCGCCGGACCGCAGGAAGCGCCTCCTGGCGTCGTCGGGGTCGACGAGCGCGGCCACGGCGTCCCCGAGGACCCTGCCGGTGAGCGGCAGCGCCCGCGCGACGGCCCCGACCACCCTGACCGGGTCGATCCGTCCGCCGGGGCGCGCGGCGAACCGCGGGTCGTCCAGGAGGGAGCGGATGGCCGCCGCGGCCCGGGGGCCGTAGACGGCCATGCTGTCCGGCAACAACCCGCGGATCCAGCGGTTGCGCAGGTAGGGGGTGAGGTCCAGGTAGAACCTGCCCGCCACGTCGGCCACCACCGCGTCCCCGCCGTCGGGGCCGGTGCCCCGGGAGCCGAGCCACGCGGAGGCGACGATTCCCAGCACGGACAGGCCCATCGGGGTGAACGGGCGGAGCATGCCCTGCATGTTGCCGACCTCGAAGTAGGCGCGGGGCCCGTCGTCGTGGTGGTCGGGCAGCGGGAAGAGGGTGGTGACCGGGCGGGACTGGAGGATCCAGGGGGTCCCGTCGCGGTCCAGGGCCCATTCGACGTCCTGCGGTGAGCCGAAGTGGCGCTGGAGCCGCTGCCCGGCGGCGTGCAGCGCCGTCACCTCCTCCGGCGACAGGCACCCGTCGTCCGGTCCCTCGGTCCCGCCGTCCGCGGCCACGACGTAGTGGTCGGGCCGGACCGTGCCGTCGACCACCGCGGTCCCGAGGCCGGGGACGGCGTCCAGGACGGTCTCGCCCCGTGTGCCGGTGACCGGGTTGGCGGTGAACAGCACCCCCGCGGCCCGGGGATCGACCATGCGCTGCACGACGACGGCCATGTGCACCCCGTCGTCGTCGATTCCCCGGTCGCGCCGGTAGGCGACGGCGCGGTCGGTCCACAGGGAGTCCCAGCACCGGCGGACGGCCGTGAGGAGGTCGTCGGCGCCCTCGACGTCGAGGTAGGTGTCCTGCTGTCCGGCGAAGGAGGCGTCCGGCAGGTCCTCCGCGGTCGCGCTGGACCGTACGGCCACCCGGCCGCCGCCGAGGGCCTCGTAGGCGGCGGTCACCTCCTCCTCCGGCAGCCTCCCGGAGCGGTGGGCCTCGGTGGTGACGCAGAAACCCGGGGGCACGCGTTCTCCGGCCGAGATCGCCCCGGACAGCCCGGCGGCCTTGCCGCCGACCAGGTCGGCCCCCACCCCGTCGATCCGATCCAGTTCCACCACGAGCACGACGTCACCTCCGGCTGCTGTGCCACCGCTTCCCATGCTCCTCGCCGGAGGCGGGGGCCGCCAGAGCCGAAAGGGATCTGTGGAAAACTCCCGCGGCGGGTCGGTCGTCTCATCACACATACGCGGACCGCGGCGCCCGGCCGCCGCCGCGGACGGTCCCGCCGCCCCGTCCCACGCGGGCGACGACGGCCCCTCGCACCGGCGCTGAACAGGCGAACAGCCCGGCGTGAGAGTCTGGATCCGCCCGTGCCCCCAGGAAAGGCCCCGGATGCACCTGATCTCTCCCCTCTACACCGCCTCCTCCGTCATCTCCCTGCTGTTCGAGGTCCTCTACCTGCTCTTCGGCGTCATCGTGCTGGCCCTCAGCGGCGTGGCGGCCTCCGGCCGCAGGGGGCTCGTGGCGACGGGCGGCGCCCTGATCGTCCTCAGCGCCCTCGGCGACCTGGCGGTCCAGATCTGGTCCTTCACCCCCATGTACGCGGGCATGGACATCGCGGTGCACACCACGGTGCTCCCGGCCCTGTACCTGATGTTCACGCTGCTCTTCGTCGGCGGCCTGCTCGCCCTGGTGCTGGCCGCGGCGAAGCGCCTCACGGCCCGGACGACCGCTCCGCCACCGCCGCCCGGCCACCACCCCGGTCCGCGGCCCTTCCCGACCCGCTGACACGAGGAGTCCTCCGATGTCCTCCCTTCCCCCGACCCTGGGTCCGCTCCTCTACGGCCTCGGCACGCTCCTCCTCCTCGCGGTGGGGATCACCGCCTTCGTCCGCGCGAAGGGATCGCCCTTCCCCGGCGCCGTCCGGACCGTGGGGGCGCTGCTCACCGCCGCCGCGCTCGTCCAGGTCGCGAGCTCGGTGGTCTCCTTCGCCCTCGGGGTCGTGGACCTGTCCTTCGAAGCGGTCATGACGGTCACCGGGCTGACGAGCGTCATCGTGGAGCTCCTGTACGGGCTCCTGGTCACCGGAGCGCTGGTCACGCTCGCCGTGGCCCTGGTCCGCTCCAAGTCCGCCGCCGCCCGCGCCGCCGATCCGGCGACCGCGGGTCCCACGGCCGGGCAGGCGTTCGCACCGCCCGCACCCGGCCAGCCGTACGGGTTCGGGCAGGCCCACCCGGCGCCGCCCGAGCACGACCGTCCCGGGCACGGGTACGGTCACCCCGGCGGCGGGCCCGCAGGTCACCCGGGGCCCGCCGGTCACCCCGGACCGGAGGTCCACCAGCCCCCGTCCGGTGAACCCGGGGGCGGCACCGGCTGGAGTCCGGGCAACAGCG
The DNA here is from genome assembly GCF_000092985.1 of Nocardiopsis dassonvillei subsp. dassonvillei DSM 43111. Taxonomy (GTDB): domain Bacteria; phylum Actinomycetota; class Actinomycetes; order Streptosporangiales; family Streptosporangiaceae; genus Nocardiopsis; species Nocardiopsis dassonvillei. Next base: position 746,282 of record NC_014211.1, on the reverse strand, counting down.
GGGGTTTCGGCGGCGGCGCGGGTCCCTCCTCCGACGGCGGGGGAGGCTCCTCCTCCGGTGACGGCGGCGGCGGTGGCGGAGACTGATCTCCGGCGCACCGGACCGCGCAGCGGCACGACCGACACTGCCGGCACGACCGGTACGACACGAAGCGACCGGCCTGACCTCGAAAGGGGTCAGGCCGGTCGCGTGTAGACCAGGGAGTAGCGCCAGAACAGCAGCCGCCGCAGACGTGCGCCGGGCAGCACCTCACCGGCCTCCTCCGCGATCTCGCGCAGACCCATCTCCGGGTCGCGCACCGGCATCTCGGCGGTGGGTCCCACCTCGTGCGGGTTCGGCGTGCCGGTGAGCGCGCGGCCCAGCCGCAGACCGGCGCCGACCACCCACTGCGGGCCCAGTGCGGCCAGGCCGGTCGCGACGTCGGCGGCGCCCCTCTCGGCGTACAGGCCGAGGACGGCCAGCGTGCCGCCGGGGGCGAGGGCGGCGGCCATCCGTTCGAGCGAGGGCCCGAACGGCATGTGGTGGACGCTGGCGATCGAGCTGACGAACCCGTACCCCCCGGGAGGCGGCTCCGTCTCCTCCAGCGCGGCCACGCGGTAGTGGACCGGCAACCGGGCGGGCGTGCGTTCGCGGGCCATGGAGACCATCCGCGGTTCGGGGTCGATCGCGTCGACGGCGATCCCGCGGGAGGCCAGGACCCTGGCGAACCTACCGCCGCCGCACCCGACGTCGAGCGCTCGGGTGCAGTGCGGGGGCACGTGGCGGAGGAGGTGTTCGTGGTAGTGGCTGTTGTGGTCCCAGGAGATGTCCACGGGACTCGGGGGAAGGACTGGACCCATACGCCCGGAGGCTATCCGGCCTGGCGCTTGGCCTCCAGTGCCTCCATGGCGGCGACGGCGGTGGCCACGGTCTGGTGGACCGGGACCTGGCGGTGCAGGCCGACCAGGCGGACGACCTTGGTGACGCGTTCGTTCAGAGCGGCCAGCGCCAGTGATCCGCCCAGTTCACGGACGGTTCTGTAGGCGTTGATGATGACGTTCAGACCGCTGGAGTCCATGAAGTCCAGAGCGGACAGGTCCAGGATCAGCCAAGGACCGTGGTCCTCGACGGCGGACTGGATGTGTTCCTGGAGGTCGGCGGCGGTCGCGATGTCGAGTTCTCCCTCGATCGCGACGATGACACTGCGGCTCTCCACCCGCGTGCTCAGCCCAAGCCTGTGCACGTTCACTCCTCCCGGCCCCACGTTGAGATGGTGAGGGGTCCCTTCGCTTAACCATACGCAGACCGGCGGACCACGCCCACCCGGACCGGCGCCACTCCCACAGAGCCGGTCCGACGTCAGGGGGGAGCGTATGGTACGTCCGCGAGCCTGGTAAGTCGTTGGACACACACGGTATAAGCGAACCGCCCGTTCGGGAATGGCATACCGGAAGAAATTTTCGCCTCCTGGGCACGAACTCGGCGGTGAGCGCCCGTTATCTACCGTTGTCCCCGGGACATTTCATGACATGGGATGTGCCATGGACACCCGGGCAACGCTGCACGGCGGCGCCGCCGTCACGGGACGTTCACCCGATGGACGAAACCCGCGTCCCGGCCGGGGGAGGCGGACGGCGCCCCGGCACCGCGCCTCCCCGGCGTTCACCCGTCGGACGAACCCGGCTCCCGGGAGGGCTCCGTGCCGCGCTCCGGCCCCGCGCCGCCTCCGGGTTCACCCGTCGGACGGACCCCGCGGCCCCGGGTGAAGGAGTCCAGCAGCGTGCGCGCGGCGAGGGTCGCCGTGGTCTCCCCCGACCGCACCCGCTCCTCCGTCCCGGGCAGGAGCGAGGCCACCCGGGGATCGCGCAGGAACGCGTCCATGAGCTGGTCGCGGACCTGGTCCCACATCCAGCTGACCCCCTGGCGGCTGCGGCGCTCGGCCAGCGCGCCGTCGCTCTCCAGCACCGCGCGGTGCCGGGTCACGGCGTCCCACACCTCGTCGAGCCCGTCGCCGGTCAGACCGCTGCACGTGAGTACCGGCGGACGCCAGTCCGGGTGCACCGGCTGGAGCAGCCGCAGCGCCCGCGACAGCTCGCGGGCCGCCTTGCGCGCGTCGTCGGCGTGCGGTCCGTCGGCCTTGTTGACGGCGACCACGTCCACCAGCTCCAGCACGCCCTTCTTGATGCCCTGGAGCTGGTCGCCCGTGCGGGCCAGCGTGAGGAAGCAGAAGCAGTCCACCATGGCGGCGACCGCGACCTCGGACTGGCCGACGCCCACCGTCTCCACCAGGACCACGTCGAACCCGGCCGCCTCCATGAGCAGCATGGTCTCCCGCGTGGCCCGGGCGACGCCGCCCAGGGTCCCCGCCGTGGGCGAGGGCCGGATGAACGCGTCGGGGTCCACCGCCAGGCGCTCCATCCGGGTCTTGTCACCCAGGATGCTGCCTCCGGTGCGCGTGGAGGAGGGGTCCACGGCCAGCACCGCCACCCGGTGCCCGGCCTTGGTCAGCCGGGTGCCCAGCGCGTCGACGAACGTGGACTTGCCGACGCCGGGGACCCCGGTGATCCCCACCCGGCGGGCCCCGCCGGTGTGCGGCAGCAGCCGCACCAGCAGTTCCTGCGCGGCGCGCGCGTGGTCCGGGCGGCGGGACTCCACGAGGGTGATCGCCCGCGCGAGGGTGGGCCGGTGCCCGGCCAGGACCCCCTCGGCGAGGGCGTCCACGTCCACCGGGCGGCGCCGCCCCGAACGCCGCGCGCCCGGCACGGAACCCTGCTCCGCCACGCCTGCCTCCCTCTTCCCGGCCCCGGGGGCCGCGTCCCGGCCCGGCTGGTCCTGCCCCCGCCGGGCCCTCGCCCGCCGCGTCCTCCACGGACGCGGTTTCCCTCCGCCGCGTCGCGGTCCGCAGCGCTCCTCCGCCGACGCGCCCTCCGCTACCGCGCCCACACACGCCGCGCCCCGGTCCGCCGCGCACTCGTCCGCCCCGTCCGCCGCGTGCCCGCGCCGCCGGGGCGGCCGACCCCGCGGGCACCCCTCGCGCCTCCCCTACCCCAGCCGTTCCTCCAGCTGGTCGAGCAGGTCGACGGCGGCCTCGGCGATGACCGTCCCCGGCGGGAAGATCGCCGACGCGCCCGCCTCCCGCAGCGGCGCGAAGTCCGCCGGGGGGATGACCCCGCCCACCACGATCATGATGTCCCCGCGGTCCAGCCGGGCCAGCTCCTCGCGCAGCGCGGGCACCAGGGTCAGGTGCCCCGCGGCCAGGGAGGACACCCCGACCACGTGCACGTCGGCCTCCACGGCCTGCGCGGCGACCTCGGCCGGGGTCTGGAACAGCGGGCCGACGTCCACGTCGAAGCCCAGGTCGGCGAAGGCGGTCGCGATCACCTTCTGGCCCCGGTCGTGGCCGTCCTGGCCCATCTTGGCCACCAGGATGCGGGGTCGGCGGCCCTCGTCCTCGGTGAACTCCTCCACCCGGCGGGTCACGCGCTCCATGAGGTCGGCCGCGTCGGCGCTGCCCGCCGCCTCGTCCCTGTACACACCCTGAATCGTACGGATCTGCCCGGAGTGGCGGCCGAAGACCCTCTCCATGGCGTCGGAGATCTCGCCCACGGTGGCCTTGGCGCGGGCCGCGTCGACCGCCGCCGCCAGGAGGTTGCCGGTCAGGGCCTCGTCCGCCCGGGACCCGCCCCCGGCGGCCGCGGTGAGCGCGTCGAGCGCGGCGCGCACCCGGCCCTCGTCGCGCTCCTCGCGCAGGCGGCGCAGCTTCTCCAGCTGCTGGGCGCGCACCCGGGAGTTGTCGACCTTGAGGACCTCGATCTCGTCCGCGGTGTCGGGGCGGTACTTGTTGACGCCGATCACCGGCTGGCGGCCCGAGTCGATGCGCGCCTGGGTGCGGGCGGCGGCCTCCTCGATGCGCATCTTGGGCAGCCCGGCGTCGATCGCGGCGGCCATGCCGCCCGCCTTCTCCACCTCCCGGATGTGCTCCCAGGCCTTGGCCGCCAGCTCCTGGGTGAGGCGCTCCACGTAGTAGCTGCCGCCCCAGGGGTCCACGACGCGGGTGGTGCCCGACTCCTGCTGGAGCAGCAGCTGGGTGTTGCGGGCGATGCGCGCGGAGAAGTCGGTGGGCAGGGCCAGCGCCTCGTCCAGGGCGTTGGTGTGCAGCGATTGGGTGTGCCCCTGAGTGGCGGCCATCGCCTCCACGCACGTGCGGGCCACGTTGTTGAACACGTCCTGGGCGGTGAGCGACCACCCCGAGGTCTGGGAGTGGGTGCGCAGGCTCAGCGACTTGTCCCTGGTCGCGCCCAGGTCCCTGACCAGGCGCGCCCAGAGCAGGCGGGCGGCGCGGAGCTTGGCGACCTCCATGAAGAAGTTCATGCCGATCGCCCAGAAGAACGACAGGCGCGGCGCGAACGCGTCCACGTCCAGCCCGGAGCGCTGACCGGCGCGGATGTACTCCACGCCGTCGGCCAGGGTGTAGGCCAGCTCCAGGTCGGCCGTGGCCCCGGCCTCCTGCATGTGGTAGCCGGAGATGGAGATGGAGTTGAAGCGCGGCATCCGCTGCGAGGTGTAGGCGAAGATGTCGGAGATGATCCGCATCGACGGCCGCGGCGGGTAGATGTAGGTGTTGCGGACCATGAACTCCTTGAGGATGTCGTTCTGGATGGTCCCCGACAGCTTCTCCGGCGGGACGCCCTGCTCCTCGGCGGCCACGATGTAGAGCGCCAGGACCGGCAGCACCGCGCCGTTCATGGTCATGGACACGCTCATCCTGTCCAGCGGGATCCCGTCGAACAGCTGGCGCATGTCGTAGATGGAGTCGATCGCCACGCCCGCCATGCCGACGTCGCCCGCCACCCGGGGGTGGTCGGAGTCGTAGCCGCGGTGGGTCGCCAGGTCGAAGGCGACCGACAGGCCCTTCTGCCCGGCGGCCAGGTTGCGCCGGTAGAAGGCGTTGGACTCCTCGGCGGTGGAGAACCCGGCGTACTGGCGGATGGTCCACGGCTGGTTGACGTACATGGTCGGGTAGGGCCCGCGCAGGTAGGGCGGGATGCCGGGCAGCCCGTCCACGAAGTCCAGGCCCGCGCGGTCGGCGGGGGTGTACAGCGGCTTGACGCCGATGCCCTCGGGGGTCTCCCACTCCAGGGCGTCGGCGGCCTTGCCGGTGCCGGCCTCCAGCGCTCTCTGCCAGGCGGCGTGTCCGGAGGCGGTGTCACCCGAGAAGGCGGGGAGCCGCGGCGGGACGTCGGAGAAGTCGGGGATCATGCGTGCGCCCCCTCGGCAGTGGCGGACGGTGCCGGCGGATCGGTGAGCAGGACGTCGACCAGGTCGGTGAGGAGGGCGACGGCGTCGCACCCCCGGTGGGCGAAGGCGTCGACCCCGGCTTCGCGGTAGGAGTCGTCGGGCGCGCCCGCGAGCAGGATCCGCAGGGCCCCCGCGCGCCTGAGCGCCCGCGCGGCGTCCTCGGCCTGCTCGGCGTAGACCGCGTCGGAGGAGCAGAGCACGGCGACGCGGCTGCCCGAGGCGGCGAACGCCTCCGCGACGGCGGCGGCGCCGTCGAGCGGGCCGGGTTCGTGGGAGGCGACGCCGCCCGCGGCGAGCAGGTTGGCCGCGAAGGACGCGCGGGCCGTGTGCGCGGCGACCGGGCCCAGCGTGGCCAGGAAGGCGGTGGGCCTTCGGCCGGTGTCGCCCGCGCGGGCGTCGCTGCGGTCGCGCAGCGCCTCGTAGTCGTCGGCGTAGCGGCGCACCGGGAAGCCGCCGGGGACCGGGGCCGGCGGCCGCGAGGGGTCGGCGGGCCGCACCAGCGGGACCTCGTCCGCGTTGGGGAACTCGCTGACGCCGGTGAGCGGGGAGCGCCGGTGGGCGAGGTCGAGGCGGCGGCGCGTCCACACCGCGTCCACGCGCTCGCGCAGCAGGCCGTGCTCGACGGCCTCGGCGGCCCCGCCCTCGGCCTCCAGTTCCCGGAAGAACGCCCAGCCCGCCCGGTACAGGTCGCGGGTGAGCGCCTCGACGTAGAAGGAGCCTCCGGCGGGGTCGACGACCCGCGCCAGGTGGGACTCCTCGATGAGCAGGGACTGGGTGTTGCGGGCGATGCGGCGGGCGAAGTCGTCGGGCAGGCCCACGGCGGAGTCGAAGGGGGCGACGGTGACCGCGTCGGCTCCCCCGACCCCGGCGGCGAAGCAGGCCACGGTCGTGCGCAGCATGTTCACGTGGGGGTCGCGCCGGGTCATCATCGCCTCGGAGGTGGCGGCGTGCAGGCGCATGGCGCGCTGGTCGGCGGGCACCCCGCTGGCGTCGAGGACCTGGTCCCACATGGCGCGGACGGCGCGCAGCTTGGCGATGACGCCGAACTGGTCGGCGTTCGCGGCCAGGCGGAACTCGATGCGCCGCGCGGCGTCGGGCAGGTCCATCCCGGCGGCGTGCAGGGCGCGCAGGTAGGCGGTCCCCGCGGCGACGGCGAAGCCGAGTTCCTGGGCGTCGGAGCCGCCCGCGTTGTGCACGAGGCGGCCGTCGGCCACGAACAGCCCCAGGCCGGGGCGCCCGCGGGCCAGCTCCGCGGCCAGGCGGGCGGGGTCCATGACGTCGGGGCGCTCGCCGGCCAGGGCCGCGGTGCCGAGGGGGTCGATGCCCAGGTGGGAGATGATCCGGCCGTCGGGGACGCCCGCGTCGGCGTGGGCGTCGAGCAGCGCGGTGGCGGCGTCGGCGTGGTCGGCCCCGGCGTCCAGGACCACGGGCGCGAGGTCGAGGTGGACGTCGCCGAGGGCCCGGCCGAGCGCGGAGACGGGCAGGCCGGTGCCGCCGACGGCGATCCACAGCGAGCTGACGCCGTTCATGAGGTCGGCGTGCAGGCGCCGCCGCAGGACGTCCGGGTCGGCGTCGGTGTGGCGGGCGCGGATGTCCCAGCCCTCGGGGACCGACCCGCCGGGCCGGTGGCCCCGGGTGAAGGGGGGCAGCCCCGGGAAGCCGGGGTCGGCGGCCGGGGGGTCGCCGGTGTAGAGGGGTTCGATGTCGAACCCGTCGTAGGTGTGCGTGGCCAGTGCCGACTCGGGTGTGTCGGCGAGCCGGTCCTCGGGGACACCGCTCTTGCGCAGTACCCCCGCCACGAGTTCGCGCCACCGCTCGTGTGTGGCGGCGGGGAACCCGTCGGCCGGGTTGGGGGCGCCGGATCCGGCGGCCCCGCTCTCAGGGACGTCCATATAGTGGATGGTAGAGAATCTCGTTCGGTCGCGCCGCCCCGGGGTGTGGGGCGCGGCACACCCCGGCGCCGGACCCGGCCCGCCGGAGGAAGCGCCGGATCCCTCCTCCCGCGCCGCCACGCCTCCGCCCCCGGGGAGTGCGGCGCACGCGCACGGCCGCGAGGGGGTACGCGCGCTTCCGCGCCTGCTCACGGCGGGGGCGGACTCCTCAGGGGGTCTTCGGCTCCTCTCGGGTCCCGCGTTTCACCGAAGTGTCACCGCACGCGTTCTTTCAGTGAAGTGGAACACACTCCTGGTATTCGGTGAACCGACGGAGGGTGACGGGAGTCGGAATGGCGGGCCACCCCATGCGTTTCACGGTCCACTGGCATCCCCCTCCCCCCACCCCCACCAAGGACGAAAAGGACAGAGATGCCCTTCTTCCCCCCTCACGGCCGCTTCGCCCTTACCCCGGCGGTCTCCCTCTCGCTCGTGTTCGCCCTGTCCGCCTGTGGCGGCGGGGAGGACCCCGCGGAGGCCTCGGCGCCCTCGGAAGAGGCCGCCGAGGAGACGACCGCCGCGGAGGGCACTCCGCCGGAGGCGCTGTCCCAGGAGGAGCTCGCCGGGCTCCTCGTCGAAGCACCCGTTCCCGTCTCCAGACCCCAGGTGGACGAGTCCGCCCTGCCCCCCGAGCCCGAGGACTCCGCGTCGGTGTCCGAGCGGGCGGCCTGGGCCCTGCTGACGGAGGTGACCCGCAAGGCCTCCCTCGTCGATCCGAGCGCCGCCGCCGCGTGTCCCGAGCAGATGACCGAACCCGTCGAACCGGGTCTGAGCTGCACCCTCACCTACGGCGGCCTGGACATGCAGTTCCCGGTCCTGGCCGGGGACGGCGGCGCCGCCTTCCGGTTCGAGTACCCGGAGCTGCCCACCGTGCGCGAGGTCGTCGAGGACACCATCCGCTTCGACCACGGCGTCGAGGCGGTGTACTGCGACATGGACGACGTCGTGGCCGTCGAGCCGGGCGCGGAACGGGCCCCCTACCTCTGCTACGCCCGGGACGGAGGGCTCGCGGGGTCGGACTCCCCGGAGGACACGGTCTCCCCCTACGAGGTCTACGTGCTCATCGGGGGGACCCTGGCCACCTACCAGTACCTGGACGCGCAGTAGCGAGGCCCGCCGGGGCCGCGCGGTCCCCGGCCGAGGAAGGACGACGTGCCCTTCACCCCCAGCCATGTCGCGGCGGTCCTTCCCCTGGCGCGTACCGGGCTGCCGCCGGCGGCCCTGGTCGTCGGGTCGGTGGCGCCGGACCTGCCGTACTACCTGCCGCTGCCCGTGGCCGCGGCGACCACGCACGGCCCCGCGGGGCTGTGGCTGGACGTGCTGCTCGGCGGCGCCGTGCTGGTGGTGTACGCGTACGTGCTCCGTCCACCGCTGCACGCGCTGGCCGGAGCACGTACGCGGTTCCCGCGCGTCCGGGCTCCCCGGTCGGCGCGGGAGGCGGCGCGGGCGGCCGCGCTGACCGCCGCGGCGCTGGCGGCGGGCTCGGTCACGCACATGGCCTGGGACTCCTTCACCCAGACGGGCGGGGCCCTGGTGCGGGCCTGGCCGCCGCTGAGCGCTCCGGTGGCGGGCCCGCACCTGCTCTACAACGTGCTGATGTACCGCGAGTTCGGCGGGCGGCCTGGCCGTCCTGGCCTGGTGGGTCCACCGCGAGCGCGCCCGCCGCGCGGACGCCGGGCGCGCCGGCCGTGAGGCGGATGGGCGCCCCGGGTCCGTCCCCGGCGACCGCGTGCGCGTCCTGGCCCTGTCCGCCCTCGCCGTGTGCGCGGTGGCGGGCGCCGTGGCGGGCGGTCTGCCCGACCGCGCGCAGGTGAGCGGCTACGACCTCGTGCGGTGCCTGCTCGTCGGGGCCGTCACCGGCACCGGGCTGGGCCTGGCCGCGTGGACGGCCGCCTGGTGGTCGTGGCGGCCGCTGCACCGCACGGCGCGCTGACGCCACGCGGTCGCGGCGGCCGTCCGGAAGGTCGCCGCGTCCGCGACGGCGCGGACGCGAGCCCGGCCCGGGCCGGGTGGCACGGACGCGTCCCCTCAGGTCCCGCCTCCTCCCGCGCGGGCCGCCTCGGCGCCGGTCGGGTCCGGGCCGAACGCCGCGTGCACCTCCTCGGCGGTGAGGCCGTAGTACTCCAGGTCGTACCGGTGGCCGCCCGGGTTCCTGCGCCGGTCCGCGCGCGTGTAGGCGAGCGTGCGGGCCCGGGTGTCGGGGTCGAAGTCCTCGCCGAGGCCGCTCCAGACGCGTTCGGCCGCCCCGAGCGGGTCGGAGGTCAGCTCGCCGTAGGGCAGGTCCAGGAAGCGTTCCGGACCGTGCTCGCGGCGCACGCGGCGGGCCCGTTCGGCTCCCGCCGCCCAGATCCCCAGCCACTCCCGGCCGATCCAGTGCGGGTCCACGTCGCTGTTGTGGATGCGCATCGAGGTCTCGGTCAGGCTGGCCCACGACGCCATGGCCCGCGCCGGGTCGCGGTCGGTCATGACGACCACCGCGTCGGGGAAGACGTTGAGCAGGGCGTCCAGGCTGAGCAGGTGCAGGGGCGACTTGAGCACCCAGCGGCGCGCGGGCCGCTTCCACTGCAACGCCTGGAGCTGCTGTTTGAGGTAGGCGTAGTCGGGGGTGGCGTCGCGCCCCTCGACCCAGGCGCGGTAGTCCGGGGAGGCGGCGCGGACGTGGAAGAACATCCCCTGCGGCAGGAGGAAGACGCACTCCTCGGGTTCGAGCGGGTGCATGGGGTGGATGGTCTGGAACCCGGGTCCCATGGCGTCCATGCCCCGGACCAGCCTCCGCGCCAGCGCGAGGCGCTCGCGCCTGCCCACGGTGCGCTCCCCGGGCCTGCCCGTGTCGGGGACCGGGCTCAGCATCTCCCACAGCCGCGGGGCGCGGGCCCGGACGTGCTGGGCCAGGAGGCCGTGGCCGAACGTCGTGCCCGTCCTGGGCAGTCCGGTGATGAACACCGGCCGCTCGACGGGCTGGGCCGCGACCTCCGGGTTGGCGTCGAGCAGGTGGAGCATGCGCAGGCGCGTCTCCAGCCGCCGCCGGACCTCTCCCCGCAGGCCGATCCGGCCGATCGGGGTGACGCCGGGCACCGCCTGCCAGGCGTCGTGGAGCACGCGCGTGTCCGAGAGGAAGGGTTCGTCGGAGGGCCAGGGGAGCCCGCTGCTGGCGGAGGCCTCCGCCAGCATGGCGTCGAAGGCGCCCTCGGCCGCCCCCAGGCTGTTGTCGAAGGGTCTGAGCAGGGTGTTGACCGGGTTCATCCACCACGGGTGGTGCACGTTCACAAGCGCCCTCTCCTGTTGTGTCAGCCGCAGTTGGTGCCGTTGCGCAGGACCCATTCGTCGCCGACCACGCCGCCCCAGTCCACGCAGTGGCCGGCGGCGTCGGCGTAGACCGGGCCCGCGTACTCCGTCCAGTCGCCCGGGTCGGTGTCCCAGGAGGTGGAGTCGCTGCGTTTGAGGGCCGCGTCCATGTTGACGGCGCTGCCCGGGTCGGTCCGCACCACGACGACGCAGTTGCGGCCGTTGGAGTTGTTGTAGGTGAGGAAGACGGTGCCCCCGTTGACGGAGGCCTCGTTGACCACCCCGTATCCGCTCCCGCACTGGCCCCCGTAGGAGGCGGCGGTGGCGGGCACGGGGGTGCCCACCGCCATGGTCAGGGCCAGGCCCGCCACGGCGGCGGTCCCGCGTACGAGGGTCTTCGGCATGTCTCTCCCGTCGTTTCGGGTTCCGGCCCCTACCACGGCGGGGTGCCCGTGCCGCTGGTGCTGTGCCGCTCCACCAGGCGGGTGATGGTGACGGTGCCGTCGGCGCCGGTGGTGTAGGTGACCTCGGCGGTGATGACGCGGCTGCCCTGGTTGACGTAGCCGGTCAGGGCCGAGGGGGTGGAGGCGACCGAACCGGCGCCGCCGTCGCCGACCGATCCGCCCTGGCTCTGGCAGAAGCTCCACGCGCACACCACCGTGGCGCCGTCGAGCACGGCGTACTGCCCCGAACCGCCGGGGGTCTGGAAGGCCACGACGTGCTCGCCCGGTGGGCGCGTTCCGCTCGCGCCCACCCCGGCGCCCACCGTGGCCGTCGTGGTGGTGGACCCGCCGCCGGAATCCCCCTCGTCCTCAGCGCTCTGGGACGCCTCGTCGGAGGGGCTCGCGGAGGGCTCCTCGGAGGAGGCGCCGTCCGGCCGCTCCTGGTGTCCGCGTTCCGGGTTCTGCTGCTCCCCGGCGGCCTGCCGCGCCTCGGCCGTCCCGGTCGGCTCGTCCCCGAACCAGGCGGCGACGGGCAGGGAGTCCCAGTTGGCGGCCAGGGCGACGCCGCCGAAGCCCAGTCCCGCGAGCAGGACGAGGGCGCCCAGGGCGGCGCCGACGACGGTCAGCGTCCTCCCGGCTCCGCCCCGCCTCTCGGGGGCCACCGGGAACTCGCGCTCGGGTGCGGTCCGCACGCCCTGCCACTGGTGGTCGACGACGGTGGCCATGACGCCGCCCGCCTCCGCGGCGGAGTCCGGCGGGGTGTGGGAGCGCCTCGGGTCGCCCGCCGCGATCACGCCGCCGACCAGCTCCAGCGCGGTCGGCCGCTCGGACGCCTCCTTGCTGAGCGCGCGTGCGGCCAGGTCCGCGAGGGGGCCGGTGAAACCCGCGGTGTCGGGTTCGCCGCTGATCACCCGGTGCGCGACGGCCGCCGGGTCGCCGGTGCCGAACGGCGGGCGCCCGGTCGCCGCGTAGGAGACCAGCGCACCCCAGGCGAAGACGTCGTCGGCGGTGCTGGGGGGTTCGCCGCGGTAGTGGGCGGGGCTGATCCAGCCGGGCGAGCCCAGCACGGACCCGGTGCGGGTCAGCGCGGTCTGGTCGATCGCGCGGGCCACGCCGAAGTCCAGGACACGGGGTCCCTCGGGCGACAGGATGACGTTGGCGGGCTTGAGGTCGCGGTGGGCGATGCCGATCTCGTGGATCTGGGCGAGCGCCTCGGCCACTCCGGCGGCCAGTCCGATCAGCAGCCATCCGCCCAGGGGCCCGTGCGCGCGCGTGTAGGCGCTGAGCGTCATCCCGCGCACCAACGGGGTGGCCAGCCAGGGGCGCTCGGCCTCGGTGTCGGCGGCCAGCAGCGGCACCGCGCAGGCTCCGCCCACCCGGCCCAGCAGCCGCACCTCGCGCGCGAACCGCGCCCGGAACTCGTCGTCGGCGGAGTACTCGGGGTGGATGAGCTTGACCGCGACGAGCGCGCCGTTCCGGTCGAGGGCCGCGTACACGACACCCATACCGCCGGAGCCCAGGCGCCCGAGGGTCCGGTAGGGACCGATCCGCGCGGGGTCGGTGGAGGTCAGGGCGGTCGCGGTCGCGGGGAGCGTGACGGCTGAGGGGTGCGTACTCACGGCTGTCGTCTCACAGGCCTCGTCTGGAGTGGGGATGAGGTGCGCGGTGAGCCCGCGCCCTTCTCCAGGGCAGGGGAAAAGGTGCGCTGTGGGCGTGACGGGGGGATGTGGGGTGAATCCTAGCCGGTCCCGGTGACGCCTTCCCGGGTCGGCCGACCGAAGGCGGCGACCGCCCTGGTCAGAGGCGGAGGACTCCACCACCTCGGGCGACGCGCGGGCCCGGGCCGCCGCGGGAGCGGCGTGGTGCCGCCGATCGGACACGTCGGGCCGCGGAGACCCGTCTCCGTACCTTTTGGGGTGTCTTCGGGCGGCACGTAAGGACATTGACGGAATCGTCGTGACCCTGGTACACCTCTGGTGCCCCTGCCCTCCCTCCGGCCGCCGATTTCACCGCCAGACCCGAACCCCGTCGCGGTGGGCGCCTCCCTGTGGACGGGATCACGAGCCACACGCACAAGGGAGCCCTGCATGGTGGACCAGCCCACCGCACCCCCGACGGATCCCGCGCCGAAGCCCCGCCCCTCCCCCGTGCGGCGCGCGGCCTCGGCGCTCTGGCGCCGCACCCGCTCCAGCGCCCCGGGCCTGATGATCTCGCTCCTGGCCGCGGGCCTGCTCAGCACCGCGCTCGGCGCCGGGGCCATGGGCCGTGCGGACGAGATGTCCGACGGCGCCGTGTGGCTCTGGGACAGCCCCGCGGGCGAGAGCTTCCGCGTCAACGGCGACAACGCGCGGATCGACCTCGTCGCCGCGCTGCCCGGCTCCGCCGGACGCCCCGTCCAGGTCACCCAGAACGACGACTACCTCCTGCTCCACGACCCCGAGACCGGCCGGGTGACTTCGGTGGACCTGCGGGAGATGGGGTTCTCCGGTGTGCTCGAACTCGGCACCGGCGGCGACTTCGGCCTCGCGCTGGGCGAGGAGGCCGCGGTGGTCATCGACCGCGCCAGCGGTGAGGTCAAGGCGGTGGACCCCGCGACCCTCCAGCCGACCGGACCGTCCCTGAGGATCCCGGCCCCGCTGGTCGGCGGGGCCTTCGACGACTCCGACACCCTCTGGCTGGGGGTGCCCACCCAGGGCACGGTCGTCGGAATCCGGGTCGAGGCCGAGGAGGCCGTCATCACGCAGACCGCGTCGGTGGCCGACCCCGGCGCCGACATCGCCGTCACGGTCCTCGACGACGGCGTGCTCGCGGTCGACCGGAACGGCGACCGCATGGTCGCCGTCCGCAACGGTGGCGAGTCCCGGACCATCACCTCTCCCGTCCCGCTGGAGGGCGCCGAGGTACCGCCGCGCACCCGGGGCGACCTGGCCGCCGTGACGCTGCCCGGCTCCGGCGACGTCGTCACCGTGTCCGACCCCACCGGGTCGGCGGGCGTGGACCACTTCTCCACCGGCCGTGAGGGCGGCGGCACCGCCGTCCCCTACGAGGGCCGCTTCTACGTGCCCTTCCCCGAGGAGGGCGCGGTGCGCGTCTTCGGCCCCTCCGGGGACGAGCTCAACCCCATCACCCTGCCCGGTGCCGAGGGGCCGCTGGAGCTGGAGGCGCGCGAGGGCAGCCTGTACATCAACTCACCCGACACCGGGGTGGCGGCGGTCGTCGACCCCGGGGGCCGGGCCACCGTCATCGACAAGACCGCCCCGCCGCCCGGCCCCGGCGAGACCGACGAGGACGAGCCCGCGCCCCGGGAACCGGCCCCGGACGGGACCACCGCGCCCGAGCCCGGTGACGCCCCCGTGCCCGACGCGGGTGCGCCCGACGCCGGTGACACCACCGCCCCGGAGTCCGGCGGCACCGAGGGCGGCGCCGCCCCCAGGGCCCCGGCCGTGGAGAGCCCCCGGGACGACGGCGAGGAGGAGGACGAGGGCACGGCGCCGGGCGCTCCGACACCCGTCTCCTTCACCGCCGGGGACGGATCGGTCACGCTGTCCTGGCCGGAGGCCTACTCCCCGGACTCCCCCGTGGAGACCTACGACATCACGTGGCAGGGCGGCAGCACGACCGTCGACGGCTCGGAGCTGGAGGCCACGATCACCGGACTGGAGAACGGCACCTCCTACCGCTTCCGGGTGCGGGCATCCAACGCCTTCGGCACCGGTCCCGCGGCGCAGACCGAGGAGGTCACTCCCAGCCCCCGGGCCCCCGGCGCGCCGAGCGGCGTCGCCGTCGCCGCGGCGGGAAGCGACAGCGTGACCGTGTCCTGGGAGGCCGCCGAGGGGGCCGCGGACTACCTCGTCTCCGCCTCCTCCGACTCCGACCCGGTGAGCGACCGCACGTCCACGGGCACGTCGGTGGAGGTCGCCGGGCTGGCGCCGGGCGGCACCTACACCTTCACCGTGACGGCGCGCGGCGCGGGGGGCGTCAGCGGCGAGTCCGCCACGAGCGCCCCGTTCACCATGCCCACCCAGGAGATCGGAGCGCCCGCCGGCGTCTCCTTCAGCGCTTCCGGAGACACGGTGACGGTCACCTGGTCACAGGTGGAGGGGGCGACCCAGTACACCATCACGCCGCACGGCGACGGCTCCAGGTCGCTGAGCGAGGTGAGCACGCCCGGCACCGCGGCCGGGGGCGGACAGCTCTCCTACACCTACCAGCCGCGCGGCTCGGGGCGCTGCTACTCCTTCACCGTGCTGGCGGCGTCCGAGAGCGCCACCGCCGACAGCGGCACGACCAGTACCGCGAGCTGCTCACGGGAGTTCAGATGACGCCGACGTCCATGCCGGGAACCGGAGAGCACACGGAGGAGGCGCCCGTGCCGAGGAAGAGCTGGAAGCGCAGATGCGGGACGGCGACGGCGGCACTGGCCACGGTGGCGTCGATCCTCGTCCTGTCCTCGGCCACCACCGCGCAGGGGGCGGACCCCGCCCAGGTGTGCAACGCCAGCCATCCCGAGGGCAACGGGGTCTACAGCGAAACCGTCAACCAGGCGGCGATCCCGAACGGTCTGGGGACCGTCTACCTGTACTACGAGGGCACCACCGGGTACAACTGCGCCGTGACCGTCGGCACGGCCGGGACCATGTACATGGACGTCGGTCTCCGGCAGTCCGGCAGCGGCGGGGGAAGCTGGGACTCGGGAACCTTCGACCAGTACGCCGGTCCCGTCTACGTCCACGCGCCGGGGATCTGCGTGGACACCACGGGGGCCGTGGGCGACCAGTCGGCCACCCTGACCGGCACCAACTGCGGTTCCTGAACCACCTCCGGGGACGTGTCGGCTGGCCGCCGCCGCGTCCCCGGAGCGGTTCACCCGCCGCTTCGGTCTGTGCACGCCTCCTCGGAGTAGGCGACCTCGTCCACGGTGACCACCGCGATGACGGTGAAGCAGTACTCCTCGTCGGCGTCGAGCCCGCTCACCTCGGCCCGGGTCCCGCCGGGCCCCACGTCGGCGAGGGGGGCGTAGACGGTACCGACGGGGCCGCCGACGACGTGGTGGGCGACCGCGCCGCCGCTGTTGTCCGTCCAGGTCAGCAGCACCGTGTCGCCGGAGTCCTCCAGTCGGACGTCGGTGGGCGCGGCCTCCTCGTTGACCGCGGCGGGCGGCGCGGGCGGTTCGTCCTCCTGGCCCCGGGCCGACTCCGGACCGGCCTGGGTCTCCTCCGCGCCCGCGGAACCGTCCTGTTCCCGGCCTCCGCCTCCCAGCGGAAGCAGGACGACCACCGCGCCGACCAGCACGGTGGCGAGGGCCAGGGCCGAGGCCGCCACGGCGGCGATGACGAGGGGGCGTCTCCGGCCGGACCGCGCGGGCCGCGCCCAGGTCTGTCCGGGCGCTGCGGACCGCTGTGGAGTCGGGAAGGCATAGGGGTCGGCCGTCGGGGGACGGGGCGCGGAGACGGGGGGTCCGGCGAGGGCGGAAGGCCCGCCGAAGGCGGGGGGCTCGGCGGCGGGAACGGGGGGAGCCGAGGGGGCGGCCACCTGGCGCGGTGGAGGACCGGACCAGGCGTCCAGCCCGGCCCAGGGGTCCTCGGGCCGTTCCGCCACGGGCGGGCCGTCGGACGTTCCGGCGTGCGGGTCCGAGGTTCCGGGCCGCTCGCCCCCGGGGGATTCCGGTTCGTCGCCCGCCGCCTGGATCCACTGTGCGAGCCCCGGTTCGCGCGGGCCGTCCGCCAGCGGTGCGGCCGCCGGCGCCTCCTCCGGGCGCTCCGGTTCCCCGGCGTCCCAGCGCACGGGTGTCGCCCTGTCAGCCTCGGGCTCGGCACCCCGGCCAGCCGGGTCCTCCTCCCACCACGCGTCCGCGGTGTCGTCATCCAGCGGCTCCGGGTCCTGTCGCCGCCACGTGTCAGCGGCGCCGTCCGCCCGGTCCTCGTCCGGAACCGGGTCCCGCTCCGACCACCCGTCAACGACGCCTTGGCCCACCGGGGGCTCCCCCGGCTCCGGGGCCTGCCCCCACCACTCGTCCGAGGAGCCGTCGTCCGCCGAGTCCTCTCCCCACGTCGGGGCCTGTCCCCACCACTCGTCCGCGGCACCGCCGTCCGCCGGGGGTTCCTCCGTCCCCGGACCGCTCCCCCACCACGGGTCGGCGGGGCCGGAGGACTCCTCACCGGCCGCCGCGTGTCCGGGCGGCGGTGCGGTCCCCTCCTCCGGGGGAAGCGCGCCGGACTCCGTGCGGACGTCCTCCTCCGCCGCGCCGGGGACGCCCGCCGCCGGAGCGGCCAGCGCCTCGGCGAACTCGGCCGCGCTCGGGAAGCGCTCGGACGGGTCCTTGGCCAGCGCCCGGTCGAGGGCGGCCCGCAGCGCCGCGGGCAGGTCGGCGCGCGGCGACCCCGGAGGCCGAGCACCGAGCACTCGCTCCCGGTGGTCGAAGGGATCGGCGATCCCCCGCTGCCCGTCGCTGAACGGCGGGTGTCCGGACAGCAGCGTCCACAGCGTCGCGGCCAGCCGGTAGACGTCGGAGGCCTCCGAGGGCCGCTCGCCCCGCAGCGCCTCCGGGGGTGCGTACGCCAGGGCACCCGGGTCCAGCCCGACAGCAGGCGGGACGGCACCCGTGGGCAGGACCGCGCCCGCGTCGGCGAGCACGACCTCCTCCCCCGACAGCAGCAGGTTCGCCGGTTCCACCCCGTGGTGCAGCAGGCCCCGGCCGTGGACCGCCTCCAGCGCCCCGGCCACGGCCAGGCCCGCCCCCACCACCTCCTCCACCGGCAGCGGACGGTGCAGGCGCAGGCGGGCCGCGTAGTCCCCGCCGGCACAGTGGTCCATGGCGACGAAGGGCCGCCCCGAGGAGGTGCGCCCGTGGCCGAGCACCGGCACCACGCCCGGGAACCCGGCGATCTCACACAGCCGTTCGACCTCGGCCTCGCCGTCCGCGCCGCGCATCACCTTCACCACGGCGGGACCGCCGTCCGCGTCCCGCAGCGCCCGGTAGACGGTCGAGTCCGCCCCGCGGTGCAGAACCTCCAGGGAGTGGAAGCCCGCGACCAGGCTGCCGTTTCCCATCTCACTCACCGGTGTCCTCTCCTCTCACTGCCGCGCCCCGGCGGATCACCGCTCCCGCCACAGCAGCGGACGGGGGTCGAACCACCAGGTGAGCCTCCTGGTACGGGACCTGCTGAGACGCAGCGCGCGCAGCTGGCGGCGCACGCCCTCGGCGATGGAGGCCGCCTGCTCCCCGGTGACGCCCGGCCCCGCGGCGAACCCGATCCCGTTGACCGTGCGGCCCAGCCTGCCCAGGTCCACGTGGGCCCAGGCCTGGGCGGTCTCGGGCAGCAGGCTCCGGGCGAGCGCGACGGTGTCGCTGACCGTGTGCCCCGGCGGCGGCTCCGACGCGCACAGGCGCAGGCCGTCGCGCAGCTCGTGCCACGCGCCCAGGACGCGGCGCTCGGGCGTGCCCGCGCGCAGCCGCCGCCCGCTGCGGGCCAGGCGCAGCGCGGGGACGGCGAGCACGGCGGCGAGCAGACCGCCCGCGATAGCGGGCACCCCCCACACCGGAAACCGCTCCGGCTCGCGCCGGGGCGCGGCGACGTCGTGGGCGTCGTCCTCGGGCAGGACCTGGTCCTGCGCGGAATCGGCTCCCTCCGGGGTCCGCTCGCTCCGCGCGGACCCGCTCGCGTCGTCCCCGCCCTCCTCCCCGGGGGTGACGGCGAACGGCACCCATCCGACGCCGTCGAAGTAGACCTCGCCCCAGGCCACGGCGTCGCCCGTGCGGACGGTGCGGGTACCGCCGGCGTCCTCCGTGCCCGCCCCGAAGCCGACGGCCACGCGGCTGGGCAGTCCGGCCGCGCGGGCCAGCATGGCGAAGGCGCTCGCGAACTGCTCGGAGGTGCCCGCGCCCCCCTCCGCCCCGGGCGGGGCGAGGACCGCGGCGACGTTGGCGTAGCCGTGGCCGCCGGGGGTCTCGGGGTCGAACCGGTGCGACCGCCTCAGATACTCCGCCAGGGCGCTGGCGCGCTGGTACGGGGAACCCTCGCTGGCGACCGCGGCGACGACGTCGTTGAGCACGGACGGCGCCCCGGCGGGCAGTTCGCGGTAGCGGTCGAAGATCTCGTCCGCGGGCGTGGAGGCCCCGGCCAGCTCGCCCGGACGCCAGTCGGCGACGTCGCCGGTGACCTGGTACCGGGCGCCCGCGACGGCGCCGTCCATGTTCACCACGGTTCCCGAGAGCGCGCTGTAGCCCGGGGAGGGAAGGCCGATCCGCCGGGGGGCGCCGACGACCGGGGCCCAGCTGCCGGGCAGGTCCTCCCCGACGGTGATCTCGGCGCTGACCCCGGTGGCGTGGGGCAGGGGCGGCACGGGCTCGGGAAGCTCCTGACCCGCCGCCCGGTAGCCGCCCTCGGGCAGCCAGGTGGTGCCGGTGAAGTCGGAGAGGGTGACCCAGCGCAGGCTGACGGGTTCGTCGGCGGCGACGGTGAGCAGCGGCTCGTCGGGGTCGGCGGCCCAGCCGGACAGGTAGACGAGCGGGTTGAGCGCCGCCTGGGGGTCCATCGGCGGGCTCACGACCGTGCGGGGGTCGCCCGGCTCCGCGTCCCATCCGGCGAGCAGGACGGGTCCGCCGTACACGGTGGCCGTGGCGGTCAGCACGGCGATGACCCCGGTCACCAGTACCCGGCGCGGTCTTCCCGGCGGGGTGCCGCCGGGGGTGTCGACCTCGACGCTCAGCGCCGTCCGGCCCGCCGGGGCGCCGCGGTCGTGCTCCTCCCGGGACGCGGACATGAGGATGACCGAGGACACCGTGAGCAGTCCGATGGCGGGGAAGCCGGGCGGGGCGACGGGACCGTTGAGCACGACCGCGCCGACGAGCAGCAGCAGCCCCGGCAGCAGGGCGAGCGCCCGGCGGCGTCCGCGCCAGGCCAGAGCGGAGGCGGCGCCGGTCAGCCAGGTGGCCAGTACCGGCAGGGCGAGGGTGTCCGCGTTCAGCGGGGTCGGCGCGGCGCTGGTGAGGATCCGCGCCCCCGAGTGCAGGACCGCCTCCACGGTGGAGCCGAGCACCCCGGTCCCCTCTCCGGGCACCCACACCGAGCACGCCGCCACCACCGCCAGCGGGAGCGGCAGCCCGGCCAGGGCGGTACGGAGCGCGCTCGTCCGGCGCCGCAGCAGCAGGGTCACCACGACGCTGAGCAGGGCGCAGGCGGGTAGCAGGACGTGGACCGGGGCGGGGTCGGCGTATCCGGGGGCGACGGCGATACCGCCCGCGGCGGCGGCCATGACCAGCCCCGCGGCAACGGGGATGCCCTCCGGGGGCGGGTCCGGCGGCGCGGGAGCGACCGGAGCCTCCTCGGCGCGGGGTGGCGGTGTCAGCGTGACCACGGCGCCTCGTTCCATCGGTCGGCGAACCCGGCGGTGTCACCGGCGGTGAGCAGGGTGACGTCCGGGGGCGCGGTCGGGTGCTCCTCCGATCCGACGACGACGGCGATCAGGCCCGCGTAGCGGTCGCCGAGCCGCCCGAACGACCGCAGGTCCTCGGCGGTGAGCGCGCCGCTGACCAGGACCGCGGTGTCACCGGCGGGACGGGTGCGGGCCAGGAGCAGGGCGCGGTGCAGGTCTGCCCCCGGAGTGCTCCGGGCCTCGGAGAGCAGGTCGAGCAGCGGGGGCAGGCCGCCCGTGCTCTCCCTGCCCCTGCCGCTGGCCAGGCGCAGTTCGCAGTGCAGGGACGAGCGGACGGCGGTGGCCGCGATGGAGGCCGCCGCGCCGGCCACCTCGTCCAGGCGGGCCTCGCCGCCGGGTGTGGGGCGGTCGTCGACGATGACGCAGATCCGGGTCTGGGAGGTGTCGATGTACTCGCGCACGACGAGCCTGTCCAGCCGCGCGGAGCTGCGCCAGTGGACGTGGCGCAGGTCGTCGCCGGGCACGTAGTCGCGCAGGGCGTGGAAGGTCAGGGTGCCCGCGGGCGCGCCGTCCGCCGCGCCGTCGGGGTCGGCCACCCGGCCGATCGGTACGGCGCGCAGGTGCTCCCAGCGGGGGTGCACCCAGACCCGTTCGGTACCGCCGTGGTCGCGGTGCAGCGAGGCCAGTCCCAACGGGTCGGAGCGCCCGGCCCGCAGGGGACCCAGCTCGACCACCCCGCGGCGCAGGGCCCCGATCCGGTAGTCGGAGCCGCCGGTGGCGCGTGCGGCCAGGGGGCGCAGCGGCACCGCGCGCTCGCCGTCGGAGCCGAGGACGCGCTCACTGACCTGCACGGAGCGCCGTCCGGTGTTGCTCGCCTCGACCCGCACGCGCACGGTGGTGCCGGGAGAGGTCCGGGTGGTGGAGGCCGAGCGCTGGACGCGCACCCCGGCGGGGCGCCCCACCAGCAGCACCGCCACGGCGACCACGGTCACGGCGACACCGCCGAGCAGCGCGATCTCCTGGTACTGGGACAGGACGCCGACCGCGAGCAGGAGCACGCCCGAGCCGGCGACCAGCCATCCCCGTGTCGTTGGCATCAGCGGCTCGCCGGGGCTCCCGGGTGGCGCGGCGGCGGCGCCGGGGTCTCCTTCAGGATCTCCTCCAGCACGTCGGCTCCGCCGCTCCCGCCGACCGAGGCCTCCGGGGACAGCACCAGGCGGTGCGCCCACACCGGCTGGGCCAGGAGTTTGACGTCCTCGGGCTCGACGAAGGGGCGGCCCGAGGTGAGCGCGAGCATCCTCATCGCCCGCACCATGGCCACCGTCGAGCGGGTGGACAGGCCCACGCCCAGCGCCGGGTGGTCGCGGGTGGCGTGGGCGATGCGCAGGACGTACTCGTAGACCGAGTCCTGGACGTGCACCCGCTCGGCGGCCCGCCGCATCCGGTCCATCTGCTCGGCGCCGGTGCTGGGCCGCAGGTCCTCGGGCGAGACGAGCCGGTCGCCGCGGATGATGGCGAGTTCGCTGGCGGGGTCGGCGTAGCCCAGGGAGAGCCGCATCAGGAACCGGTCCATCTGCGCCTCGGGCAGCCGGTAGGTGCCCGACATCTCCACCGGGTTCTGGGTCGCCACGACCAGGAACGGCGAGGGCACCTGGTGGCCCGCGCCGTCCACGGTGACCGTGCGCTCCTCCATGACCTCCAGCAGGGCCGCCTGGGTCTTGGGCGAGGCCCGGTTGATCTCGTCGGCGATGACGACGTTGGCGAAGACCGGGCCCGGGTGGAACTCGAACTCCCGCGTGGCCTGGTTGAAGACCGTGACGCCGGTGACGTCGGAGGGCAGCAGGTCGGGGGTGAACTGGATCCGCCGCCAGTCGCCGTCCAGGCTGGCGGCCATGGCGCGGGCGAGCGTGGTCTTGCCGGTGCCGGGGACGTCCTCCAGCAGGATGTGGCCCCGGGCGAGCATGGCGACCAGGGCCAGGCGTACGACCTCGGCCTTGCCGAGGACGGCCGACCCGACGGAGGCCGCGATCCCGTCGAACTCGTCCGCGAGGACCACCGCTTCGTCCGCCGTCACCGGTGCGGGCGGACCGGAAAGGGCATGGGTGTTCACAGAGAGGGCGTCTTTCCGCGTGGGGTGGTGGGGGTGGAGCTGCGCCGTCGTCGCCGACGGGCGGGAAGGGGGATCGGCGGGAGCGCGCGGGGCAGGCGCTCACCGGTGCGAAGATACCGTGGCCGCGGCGGGGCCGCGCGCGGGCACCGACGGGACGGGCCGCTCCCGGGGAAGCGGCGCGAGGCTCGTGCCTCAGGCGGTCCCGGCGGCCGCCTGTCTCTGCTCCATCCTCGCGATGAGGCCGCTGGAGCCCGTGGACTGCGCGGCTCCGCCGGACTCGAAGACCCCGGCCAGCGTGCTCAGCAGTCCGGTGGCACCGCCGATGGCGGCGCCAGCGGCGCCCAGGACGGCCCCGCCCGCGCCGAAGGCCATGTTCCCGAGGCCCGAGAGTCCCTTGAGGCCGACTTTGGCGCCGAGCTTGAGGCCGCCCAGGAGCACCCCCTTGCCCAGGCCCTTCCAGCCGCCCTTCGACGCGAGCCAGGCGCCCCCGCGTTGACCGATGAAGGTCAGGGCTCTCTGTCCGGCTGCGCGGAGCGCTGTGCCCCCGAGGAGTGCGAGTGGGAGAGCCATGACGGGCCGTCCTTTCGGTTCGTGTGTGGTGTAGCGGGGTCGGGCGGTCACGCCATCATGCTCTCCGGCTCGTCGCCGGACGATCCCGGATCGATCCGGATCGCCCCCACGAAGACCGTCCGGTAGTGCTCGGTCTCGATCGACACCTCGGTGATGGTCTTGCCCGGCGCCGGTGCGTGGATCATCATGCCGCCGCCGGTGTACATCCCCATGTGGGACGGGGACTGCCCGGAGTAGTGGAAGTAGAGCAGATCGCCCGCCTGCAGCTCGCCGACGTCGAGGACGCCGTCGGCCACCACTCCGACCTGCGCGCCGTCCCAGGTGGCGGCGGGCTCTCCGTCCTGCCACTGGGCGAAGGTGGTCCGGGGGATCGCGACGCCCGCGGAGTTCCAGGCTGCCATGACCAGGCCCGAGCAGTCATAGGCGTCGGGACCCGTGGCGGCCCACACGTAGGGTTTGCCTATCTGGTCCCTGGCGAACTGCACCGCGCTCCGGTGCCTGTCGCTGACGTCGCCCAGGAACGCGGCCCGGGAGGCGCCGCCCCCCTGCTCCTCGCAGTCCCGGCCGCCGCCGAAGGACGCGGTCTGGATGTTGAGGGAGGGCGAGGTCGGGGCGATGCCGGAACCCCGGTAGTACTCGGCCACCTCCAGGACTTGCGCGACGTACCACCTGGCGGGGTTGTGCCTGTAGACCGTGCACTCGATGGGGTCCAGGTCCCCCCGTCCGCTCCCGCAGACGGAGGCGACCCCGTTCTCCCGGGCCTGCTGGGCGTAGTAGGCGAGCCGGAAGGCACCCGAGGTGATGTTGTCCCACGGGTCCCAGACGTTGACCATCCCGTCGCCGTTGCCGTCGATGCCGAAGTAACGCGGGTTGGCGGGCATCTCGCCGACGTCGTAGTGCCAGCGGCGGTCCGCGACCGGTTCCTTCGGCTTGCCTCCCCACGCGTTGCCCGCACTGCCGAGCCGGCCGCCGACCTGCCCCGTCCGCGGGTCCTGCACACCGAACTGGACGATCCCGGCCGCGCCGTAGGGGTTGCGCTCGCCCTCGTTCAGGCCGGAGTGCCAGTTCGGGTCCGTGGAGACGTAGGCGCCGTTCTGGGTCTCGATCGCGCCGACCGCGGCGAGGAGCTCCCAGGGCAGGCCGTAGGCCTCGGCTGCGGTGCGGTGCGCCCGCAGGACGTTCTCGGGTACGTCCACCCGGACGGTCTTGGTGGAGGAGCCCTGTTCGCCGTGGGAGCTGATGGTGATCGTCTCGCGCGACGACGACGCGGACGCCTGGATCACACCCGCCGACGATTCCGGTCCGCCGAAGCCGCTCGCCGTGGCGCCGCCGACCGGGCCGCACATGGTGGAGGCGTAGGCGATGCCGCCCATGACCGCGAGCGCCGTGACGCCCCCGCCCACGCGCGCGGTCCCGCTCGCGGCTCCCCGGTCGCCGTCGCGCCCGCGCCGGGGCAGGAGGAGGCCGCGTACCCGCGCCCGCAGGCGCGCCGCGGCGTCGCGGACGGAGGGGACGCGGCTCATCCGCCCTCCCCGACGTTTCCGAGGGCCGCGCCCTGGAAGGCGTAGACGGCCCAGCCCCCGCCCTCGGGCACCACGGTGACGGCGTACGCCACGGGCTCGTTCCCCCCGTCGTCCCCGGTGTCGGTCAGGAAGCGCGCCTCCACCTCGTAGATGACCGACCCGGTGCCGACGTTGCGTATCCCCGTGACCGTCGCCGACGCGCTGGTCGGCTGGGGGTTGCGCGCGTACGCGCTGTTCGGGGCGCCCAGGACGAGGTCCTCCACGGTGCCGAAGAACTCCTCCGAGATCATCGGGGAGAGGCGGTCGAGGCGCTCGTCCCCGCTCTCGTCGGGGACTACCTCGCTGTAGGCCGCGACGAAGTCCCGCGCGGTCTCGGCGCCGCTCCGCAACTGCCCCTCCGAGTACGGCATCAGGGACATGACGTCGCCTACGCCTCCGGCACCGGCCGCGGACGGCTCCCCGTTCCCGTCCGGTGAGGAGGGTGGAGGGGCCTCCCCGCCGCCCGACCCCGGGAGGAGTTGGAACCCGAGGAACAGGAGGGCGACGACCAGGCCTCCCACGATCACGAACACGATCGTCTTCTCCCGCGAACCGCCGGCGAAGTCGCTCATGAAGGACCCGCTGTTCTGATCATGGGCACCCACTAGCAGGGAACGTGGACAGGAATCACCCATCCATACCCGCAGGAATATCGGCGGCGCAATAGGGGCGGGAAAAACATGAAAACCACGAAGAGTAACAATTGATAACGTTTCGGAGAACCATCCGCGGAGGCCGGGCCCACAAAAGCCGAAGGTCCCGAATGGAGACCGGAGCACCGAACAGCCATTGAGCACGAGTTATGACTCAGAAGAGCCGAACGGTTCTTCTGGGTCAGCGAGAACATCAAGGGTTTATTCGCTTTTCAGATTCCCCTCGGGCCACAAGATGACTCAAAGTAGTCAACATGGGGGCGGTCACCTGGTCGGATTCGGCGCGGCACGGTATATATAGCCTGCTGTTCGACCCCCGCCCCGGCCAGGCAGCGCCACCGTTCCCCCCGCGTGTTCGCGGCTTCCCCACGGCGCGCGGAAAGGCCCCGGGCGCCCGGCGGGCGGGGAGCACGGGAGCCGGCTCCGGGGGCCCGGCCGTGCGCGACGCCCGACCCCGGAAGCGGTGGGGGACCAGGAACCGCGCGGTTCCCCGGAGGGAACCGGCGCTCTCACGACGCGGACGAGGGGAAGCGATGAGGAGGCGACGGACCGACACGGACGGCGGGCACGGCCCGTCGGCCGGGGCGCCGCCGGACGGGGCGCCGCCGGACGGGGCGCCGCCGGACGGGGCGCCGCCGGACGGGGCGCCGCCGGACGGGGCGCTACCGGACTGGGCCAGGGAGATGGTCGTGCTCGGCTGCCACGGAGGCGCGGGCACCACCACGCTCCGGGTGCTGCTGGACACGCCCTGGGACCTGGGCGCCTACTCGTCCGACAGGGGCGCGATCGGTGCCTTCGGCCGCCCCCTGGTCCTCGTCTGCGGCAACAGCGTCGCCTCGACGGCACGGGCCGCGGAGGTCATCGACGTCCTGGAGCACAACGGCCTGCGCGCGGCGGCCCTGGTGGCGGTGGCGGACGGCGCCGGACCCGAACCCCCCGAGTCCTCGGCGCGGCTGCGCCTGGTGCGGGACCGGGTCGGACGACTGGTCCGGTTCCCCTTCGTCCCGGGTCTGCGCTACGTGGACGCCGTGGACGCGGGCCGGGTGAGACTGCCCAAGAGGGCGCAACGGACTCTGGACGAGATCAGGAACGCGTGCCACAGCGCGGCGAGCGAGACCCTGGCGCGCCAGGCCTCAGGGTGAGGAGAACTGATACGCATGGACGGATTTCTGTACGCCGCGAGCGACCTGGTCGGCCACATGGCCGTCCTCCCCATGAACAGCTTCGACTGGTCGAACAACCCGGAGCTTCCGGGCTTCAACGGCAGCGCCAACCCCATCCAGCAGATCATCAACTGGGGTCAGGGCATCATCGTCGTGATCGGCATCATCGGCATCCTCTTCGCCGCGGGCAAGATGGCGATCGGCAAGTTCGGCCGGTCCGACCTCGCCGCCGACGGCGTCGGCGGACTGGTCTGGACGATCATGGGCATCTCCCTGATGCTCGTCGCCATCCCGGTCATCCGGACGGTCGCCGACGTGGCGGGCGGATGACGCTCGCCGCGCTCCTGCCCTGGGCGGCGGACGCCGTCCAGCTGGGCGCGCTGCTCCCGGCCGAGGTGCGGTGGGACCCCGTCCCGCAGCTGCCCGAGTGGGGCCGGTGGAGCGGCCAGTCCGACGCGGACCCGATCGAACGGTTCCTCGGGCTGGCGCAGGGGGTGATCGTCGTCCTCGGGGTCATCGGCATCCTCTACTCCGCCGCGAAGATGGCGGTCGGGAAGCTGGGGCGGTCCGAGATCGCCGCGGACGGGGTCGGCGGCGTCGTGTGGACCATCATGGGGGTCTCCCTCATGCTGGTCGCCATTTCCGTCGTCACCACGCTGGCGGGGGTCTGAACGAACCGGAAGAGGTGGGCAGGGGGACATGGTGCCGTGGGAACGGGCGGGCGGGGCCGCGCAGGCCCCGCTGGCCCTGCAGAGCTTCGAGACCAGCGGGAACAACCTCCTCGGCTACGTCGCCGGTCTGGGCGTCATCCTGGGCGTCCTCGCGCTGATCATCATCGGCGGACGCATGATCCACGCCAACTTCACCGGCGATCCCTGGATCGCCGCGCGCGGTATGGCCGAACTCCCGTACGTCGTCCTGGCCGTCGTGCTGATCGCCGGGTCCGGAAGCCTGACCGCGATGCTCTTCGAGGGCTCCCTGCACCATCCCGAGGAGGACGTCTCCACCAGCATCCGGGCGCTGGTGGAGGAGCAGGCCGCCAACGAGCGCGAGGCCGCCGACTGCGCGGGCGCCCTCCAGTCCGGGAACGGCTCCTACCTCTGCCCCGACGACGACGGGTGGGAGGAGCTCGCCCACACCGTCCCGATCGGGTCCGACACCGATCCCCGGTGCACACGGGACGGAGCGGAGGACTGCTACGAATACTGCTTCGATCCGAGCTTCGGGGAGTTCGCCAACGCTTTCCGCGCGTCCCCCTGCACGCCGGATAACGATCATTTCGATCTCATGGAGTCCGCCGACTGGAGTTTCGCCCGCTACCACTGCCCCAACCTCCCCGCTTCGTGGTGGGACAGAAGCGAAGCCTGCGAGGACAATCCGGTGGAGAACGCGGGAGGCGTTCCCGACCACTACCCGGCGGATCTGCCTGAGGCCAAGATGCAGAGGTACTACGCCTGCACCGAATACCCCGGCTGGGTGCGCGGGAACCAGCGGGAGGAAAAGGTCGGCGAGAACTTCTGCCCGAGACGGTGAGCGGGCGTCATCGACACGAGTGACCGGAGTCGGTTCCAGAACCGGAGGAGGTGGAAGGAATGAACGGCGAAAAAGTCGACGGCTGGGTGACGGAGAGCCTCCAGGGGATCATCGAGCGCATGTTCGATCTCCTCATCTACAGCGGCGCGTCGAGCCCCGTCTACAACGCGGACCGCCGAGGAGAGGGACGCCTCAACCTCCAGATGGACCAGGGAGTCCTGCAGCTCCAGGACGTCTTCAACCCGCTGGTCCTGTTCCTGGCCACGCTGGGCATCCTGCTGGCGGCCATCCGCCTGCTGTGGACCCGGCGCCTCGACCCGATGCTGGACCTGATCCGCGGTCTGCTGACGGTCATCGTCGTCACCTTCGGCGGGCTCTTCCTCATCTACATCCTGCGGCAGTTCAGTTTCGGGCTCACCAACATGGTGCTCACCACCGGGACCTACGGGGACCAGAGCAGCTTCCTGGAGTCCGCGCAGAGCGTCTACCCGAGCATCATGCGCGTGGGCGTCGACGGCGCCGACCTGGGGTTCGCGGACAACGAGGTCGCCCGCGGGGCCGTGACCTCGCTGGTCGGACTCGCGGTGATCCTCGGGCTGATCGCGCAGATGATCGTCCTCGCCCTCCTGGAGGCGGTCACCTACCTCATCGCCTGTCTGCTGCCCCTGGCCGCGGCCAGCAGCATGATCCCGAACCTGAAGATCTTCCCGAAGGTCATCGGCTGGCTGTTCGCCTGCTTCCTGTACAAGCCCCTCCTCCTGATGATCTACCTGGTCGGTCTCGTCGTCCTCGCGAGCGCGGGCCCCGGCGGGGACGACCTGCTCAGGTACCTCACCGGAGCGGCGGTCATGCTCCTGGCCACCGGCGCGCTCCCCGTCCTCATGAAGCTCATGAGCTCGGGGAGCGTGTGGATGATGGCGCTGGCCGCGGGCGGCCTCAACTCCGTCACCGGCGGTGGCGGCGGCGGTGGCGGCGGCGGCGGGAACAACGGTGGCGGGAACACCGCCGGCTTCCAGAGCAGCGCGGGCTCCGCCGACAGCGGTACCGCCACCGCCCAGCAGGCGGCGGCCGGGGCCAACGAGCGCGCCGCGGGCCTGGCGCGCAACCTCGACGAGGGCGGGCCGCTCCCGGGCGGCGACGCGGTCCCGGTGGCGGCGGTGAGCGCGGCCGGCACCGGGTCGGGGGCCGCGGCCACGTCGGCCCTGGGAACGCAGACCGGGCAGCTCTCCGGCCTGGGCGGAACCGGAGCCGGAGGCACCGACGGGGCCGCGGACTCCGCCGGGGGCGCGGTCGGCGGCGCCGACGGCGGCACGGACGCGGCGGCCTCCGGGGCGACGGAGTCCGTGAGTTCGACGGTCAGCGGCTCGGAACAGTCCTACAGCCACACGACCGCGTCCGGAGCGGACGAGGTCTCCGGGGGCGGTTCGGCCTCCGGAGCCGACGCCGGAGGCGCCGACGCGCCGGGCGGCGCGGCCACGGCCCCGGACGGAGGCGGCCCGGCCGCCTTCGGGGGCGGGTCGGCGCCCGCCCCGGAGGGGGCGTCCGGAGCACAGTTCGCCGACGGAGCAGACGGAAGGATGGTCTAGGTGGTTCGCACGTACGGAGGATGGCGCCGCCGACGCAGCATCGGGCTGTTCGGGCTGGGGCTCAACGCCACCCTCGTCCTGCTGGGCGGCCTCGTCGTGCTGATGCTGTCCGGCATGTTCGCGCCCCGGTTGGCCCTCTACATCCTGCCCGTCATGACGGTGGCCTTCCTGCTCGCCGCCGTGCCGGTCCAGGGCGAGTCAGTGCTCAGCTTCCTGCTGACGCGTCTGCGGTGGTGGTGGGCCAAGGTCCTCGGGCACACCCGCTACCGGGCCGGTGTGATGGTCGAGCACCCGCGGGCCTTCCAGCTGCCGGGGGTCCTGGCGCCCGTCACCCTGCTCTCCTGCGAGGACGGCAGGGGCGGCCGGTTCGGCCTGGCCTGGAACCGGCGGCTCGGGCACATGACCGCGACCGTCCTGGTCTCGTCCAACTCCGTGTGGCTGGCGGAGCCCTCCGACGTCGACACGTGGGTGGCCAACTGGCACCAGTGGCTGGCCTCGCTCGGTTACATGCCGTGGATCCAGTGGGTCACCGTGACCGTCGAGTCACGGCCCGCCCCCGGAAGCGCGCTGCGCGGCAGCGTCGAGGCCGACATCGACCCGCAGTCCCCCCCGGCCGCCCGGAGGATCATGCGCGACCTCGTGCTGAACGCCCCCTCGGTCAGCGCCCAGGTCGAGACCCGGATCAGCCTCACCTACGATCCGCGCAAGTTCCCTGTGGCGCCCAAGGACCGCATGCAGGCGGCGGTCGAGATCAGCGGCTACCTCAACCAGATCGAGACCAGCCTCGCCAGCACGGGCGTGTCGGTCCTGGGCCGGGCCACCCCGGAACAGCTCGTCGCCATGGTGCGCACCGCCTACGACCCGACCGTGGTCAGCGACCTCAGTTCCGTGCTGAACGACAAGCCCCAGGACATCGGAACCGTCGACTGGACGGACGCCACGCCCGTCGAGGCCGAGGTGCACCACGACCGCTACACCCACGACAGCGGCACGAGCGTCTCGTGGATCTGGCAGGAGGCGCCGCGCACCCACGTGACCAGCACGGTGCTCGCCGAACTGCTCTCGCCCACCCGGTGGGTCAAGAGGACCACGCTGCTGTTCCGGCCCTGGCCCGCCGCGGCGGCCGCGCGCGCCCTGGAGCAGCAGAACGCCGCCGCCCAGTACAAGAGCGAGCTGTCCGCCCGCGTGCGCCACAGGGTGAGCGCGCGCGACCGCCAGGACGTCGCCTACGCCCAGCAGGCGGCCCAGGAGGAGACGCGCGGTGCGGGGCTGGTGCAGGTGAGCCTGTACACGACGGCGACCGTCGACGACGAGGAGCGGTTGAAGCAGGCGGTCGCGCACACCGAGTCCGCCGCCGAGACCTCGCGGATCCGGCTGCGCCGCGCCTGGGGCAGTCAGGACGTCGCGTTCGCCACGACCCTGCCCCTCGGGGTGTGTCCGCCGTTCCTCATTCAGCGCGGCATGGGTTAGGGAGAGGGAGCACCGATGGCGATCATCGACCGGCAGAGCCGCCGTGAGGAGCGCCGCCAGCAGCGGGCGGAGCGCCGACGCCTCAAGCAGAAGCGGGAGAACCAGGAGCAGGCGAGGCGGCCGGACCGCTCGCGGGAGGGGGACCGGGAGGTCGTCGCCCCCCTGCTCGGCTGGCGGCACCGGGGAGGCGGGGCCTCGCCGAACATCCCCAACGCGGTCGAGTACCAGGCGACCACCGCCCAGGCGTGCGGGCTGTTCCCGTTCGTCACCAGCAGCAAGCCGCCGTCGGTCGGCACGCCGATCGGCCGCGACCTCCTCTCCGGGGAGGCGGTCTGCCTCGACCCGATGGCGTGGCTGAGGGCCGGTCTGATCACCAACCCCGGCTGCTTCGTGCTGGGGCAGCCGGGCACCGGCAAGTCCACGTTCGTCAAGCGGCTGGTCACCGGGGCGGTGGCCTTCGGCTCCCAGGCCATCATCCTGGGCGACACCAAGCCCGACTACACCGACCTGATCCAGCACCTGGGCGGCCAGGTCATCCGCATCGGGCGCGGCCTGGACCGGATCAACCCGCTCGACGCCGGCCCTCTGGGGGCGGTCATGGACCGGCTGTCGCAGGTGGAGCGGGAGAAGCTGCGCTGGGAGGTCCGCTCCCGGCGCATCTCGCTGCTGATGGCCCTGTGCACCCTGGTCCGCGAGGGCAGGATCGGCAACGCCGAGGAGGTCGTCCTCGGCGCCGCGGTGGACCTGCTCGACGAACGGCTCGCCGGTCGCCAGCCCACGGTCGTGGACGTGCTCAACGTGGTGGAGGAGGGCCCGGACTCGCTGCGCTCGTTCGCCCGCGCCGACAGCAGGGACTCGTACGACAAGCGCGTGGACGACCTGGTCTTCACGCTCCGCCTGCTGTGCACCGGCTCCCTGGCGGGGGTCTTCGACGCCGAGACCACCAGGCCCCTCGACATGGAGGCGCCGGGGATCAGCGTCGACATCTCCCGGGTGGGAGCCGCCGGGGACAAGCTGCTGACCGCGGCGATGCTGTGCACGTGGAGCTACGGTTTCGGCATGGTGGACGCGGCGGCCGTGCTCTCCGACCTCGGCCTCATCCGGCGCCGCTCCTACATCGGCGTGATGGACGAGCTGTGGCGCGCCCTGCGCGGCGCTCCGGGCCTGGTGGAGTTCGCCGACTCCCTCACCCGGCTCAACAGGTCCAAGGGCATGTCGTCGGTCATGGTGACCCACTCCCTCAACGACCTGGAGGCCCTGGCCACCGAGGAGGACCGGGCCAAGGCGCGGGGCTTCGTGGACCGCTCCGCCATCACCGTCCTGGCCGGGCTGCCGCCGCGCGAACTCGCCTCGGTCAACCGGATCACCCCGATGACCGCCCCCGAGCAGGGGCTGGTGGCGTCGTGGTCGTCCCCGGACTCCTGGCAGCCCGGAGCTCGCCACCCCGGGCGCGGGAAGTACCTGATCAAGACGGGCGCGGAGCGCCTGGGGATCCCGGTGCAGATGACGCTCACCCGCGACGAACTCGTCCTGTACGACACCGACCAGGCGATCCGGGGGGAGTGAGGCGGCCATGGCACGGCGCAGACCCACGTACCAGGTGCGCGGCGGAGCGGCGGCGGCCGGAGCCCCGCCGCTGCTCGTGCTGCTCGCCCTGTGGGGCCTGGTGGCCCTGTTCTTCCTCTTCTGGCTGTCGGCGCGGCTCGTGGCCGCCGTAACCGGGGGCGCGGTCGGCGAGTTCGGCCCGATGTGGGCGTACTCGCTGCTGGTCTGGGACACCGGGGCGACCTGGCCGGGCACGCCGAGCGCCCCGGTCGCCGTGGTGTTCTCCGTCCTGGCCGCGGCTGCGGTCAGCGCCCTCTGGTGGATCCTGGTCCGGGTCAGGAACGCGCTGTACGGACAGCCCGACGCGGTCGCCGCCCTGAACAGGAACAACGAGACGATCGCCGAGCTGGCCCGCCCCGAGGCCGCGCAGAAGGCGGTCCGGCTGCGCGGACGTTCGCTGCGCGGCATCAGGAGCGGGACGCTCGCCGACGCCGACGTCGGCCTGGTCATCGGCGACGTGCGGGGGTCGGGCAGACGCGACGGGCCCCGGCTGTTCGCGTCGTGGGAGGACACCGTCCTCGCCTACATGGCGCCCCGCGCGGGCAAGACCACGGCGATGGCCATCCCCTACGTCCTGGACGCGCCCGGTCCTGCGCTGGCCACCAGCAACAAGGCCGACGTCTGGTCGGCCACGGCGAAGATCCGGGAGCAGGCCACCGGCGACCGGGTCTGGCTGTTCGACCCCCAGCACATCACCCACCAGGAGCAGGACTTCTGGTGGAACCCGCTGGCCGGTGTGCGCAGCGTCGAGGACGCCTACCGGCTCGCCGGGCACTTCGTCCTCACCATCGACGACGACTCCAAGAAGGACATGTGGGGTCCGGCGGCCCGGGCTCTGCTCTCCCAGCTCATGCTCGCCGCGGCGCTCGGGGGCGAGTCCCTGGCCAGGGTCGGGGAGTGGCTGCACGACACCAAGCTGCCCCAGCCGGTGGACATCCTCTTCGAGCACGGGTTCACGGCCTACGCCGAGGCACTGCGCGAGACGCAGAACATCGTCGCCGAGACGCGTGACGGCATCTACACGACCGCACGCACCGCCGCCCGCTGTCTGGACGACCCCGAGATCATGGCGTGGGTGACCCCGCCGGACGGCTCGGCTTACCACGAGTTCGACCCGCGCTCCTTCGTCACCACCAAACAGACGCTCCATCTGCTCAGCAAGTCCCGCGCCGCCGCGGCCCCGCTCATCGCCGCCCTCACCGACGCGGTCTTCATCGCGGGAGAGGAGGCGTCGGAGGGGCAGGGCGGCAGGCTCGACCCGCCGCTGGTGGCCGTGCTGGACGAGGCCGCCAACATCTGCAAGATCGCGGACCTGCCCGACATGTACTCCCACCTGGGATCGCGCGGCATCGTCCCGGTCACCATCCTCCAGAGCTACCGGCAGGGGGTGCGGGTCTGGACCGAGAACGGCATGGAGGCCATGTGGTCCGCCGCCACGGTGAAGGTGTTCGGCGCCGGGCTCGACGACCACAAGATCGTGGACGCGCTGTCCAAGCTGATCGGCCAGCACGACATCTCCACCACGTCGTTCAGCTACGGCGAGGGCAAGGGCAACCACTCCGTCCAGCTCCGGCGCCAGGAGATCATGCAGGGCTCCGACATCCGCAGGATCGACAAGGGCGAGTGCCTGCTCTTCGCCACGGCCGCCCAGCCCACGATCCTGCGGATGCGCCCCTGGTACAGGACCGACAGGGCCAGGATCGTCTCCGCCGCGATCAAGGAGGCCGAGGAGCGGATCACCACCAGGGCCCGCGTGCGCTACGACGCGCCCCGCGGAAGGTGAACCACCACCGCGGACCCTCTCCCCGTACGACCCGACCCGCAAGGAGGACGACCATGGCCAGCCCCCCGGCCACCGCCGCGGCGCCCCCGGCTCCGCCCCCGCCGCAGGTGGGGAACGTGCCCGCGGAACCCGCCGCGCGCGCCGTCCCCGACGCCCACTCCCGGCGCTTCCTGTCCCCGGGCGGTCCCGGCGTGCCCGGGGCGCCGAGCGGGCAGGGCGACGTCGTCTCGGAGACGGTGGGCGGGCTCGTCTGGCTGGCCAGGACCGCGGGGCGGATCCAGGGCCTCCTGGCGCGCATGGCCCTCGGCCTCCTCGACTTCGCGGCGGCGCTGCTCAACCGGTGGGTGCTGCGTCCGCTCCGGCGGGCCGCGGGCCGTTCCCTGCGCGGGCGCCTCAGGCGGGGCCGCGTCCGGATCCGGACCAGGGTCAGGGCACGGCGGGCGAGGGCCGCACTCACCAAGGCGAAGGCGGGCCTGGCGCTGAGGACCGTCCGCGGCCGCGCCGCCGCCATGGTGCGCTCGGCGGAGCGGATGAGCGCGCTCATGACCCACCAGGCGGCGGTAAGGGCCGGGGCGGACGTGGCTGCGGCCCAGGCCAGGCGCGGCACGCGCGTCGCCCTGGCCCGGGAACGCGCCGACCGCGTGGTGGCCCAGGCGAGGCGGACAGGGGACGCCGGTGTCCGGCGGGCGAAGTGGCAGCGGGAGAGGCTGGTCAGGGACGCGGCCGGGAGGGGATCCGTCGCGGAGAGGGACGCGAGGAACCAGGGGGACGCCCTGGTCCGGCGGGCGGAGGACGCCCGCACCCGACGCGTGAGCAGGGCCAGGACCCGGACCGACCAGCACGTCGCCGACGCGGTGCGTGCGGGCGACGCGGACGTGCGGGCGACGGCCCTGGCGGGCGCGGCACGGATCACCGCCGTGGCACGGCAGGGCGACCTCCTGGTGCGGGCTGCCGGGGACCGTGCGGACCGCGCCGTCCGGGCGGCCGAGTCGGCGCACGACACCTACGTGGACCAGGTGGACCGGCGGGTGGAGGACCTGAGGGGACTCACCAGTAGGGACGTGCCGAGGAAGGACGCCCGTCAGCTCCTGAGGTGGAACGCGGCCAAGGGGACCGTCCAGCGGCGGCGGTTCAACGAGAGGATGGCCGCCGCCGACGGCCTCGTGAACCCGGCTGCGGTGGGCGCCCGGGCGGGCGGCGCACCGGGGACGGCCGCGGGCTCCGTCTCCCCCTCCGCCGCGCCGCCGACCGCACCGCGGACCGGACCCCCCGCCCTGCGCGGCCCGCGGGGCTGGAGGAGCGCCTGGAACTCGCGGCGCCGGGGCGCCGCCACCGGCCCCGCCCCGTCCCACCTTCGGCGGGGCGGCCGGAGCACCCCCAAGGGCAGGGCCGCCACGTGAGCGCACAGAACACCTGGAGGAACCTATGAGCTCCAAGCGGGTGAAGGGCGGACTCACCGGCCAGAAGGCCGACGAGCGCAGCCGCAACCGCCAACGCCTCGCCGACCTCGTGCGGGCCTCGGGCGCGGAGTCCGGCGGTGGCGGCGGGGAGAGGGACATCACCGAGGCCCTGCTCCTGGCCGCGATGCACACGCCCTTCGGGCGCGGCGGCCTCAGCAACTCGGGGGACCTCTCCAGGGCCGCCCTCCACCACGCCCTGCGCAGGAGGAGCGGCCAGAGCAGGGCGGAGGGGTTCTTCGCCGAGGAGCACGTCGGGTACTCGCCCAACATCGCCGTGGCGGGCCTGGGCCTGGCGCGCCAGGCCGACCCGCGCGTGGTCTCCCAGGTCCTGGGAGTCGACGTCCAGCGGGTCCACGACCACCAGCGCGACCTGCGCGTCCAGGACGTGGACCGGGTCCTGCGCGCCGACTACCACACCGGGCGGATCGAGCGGGCGGCGCGCACCAGCATGCAGCTCCTGGACCCGGTCCCGGACACGCCCCCCGAGCACCGCTGGCGCCGGGGGCTCGACGAGAACCTCGACGTCAGCCGGATGAACGCCCGTGAACTGGCGCTGAACTGGCTGAGCGCGGCCAACTCCAACGAGCCGGGCGCGCGGGAGGCGCAGGAGAGGTTCTTCGGCGAGCTGGCCCAGAAGCACCCGCAGCTCGCGGAGTCCATCGAGCGGGGCATGGTGCGGGATCCCGGCTTCACCGGCCGGACCGACTCCGCGCGGATCGACGCCAACTCGGTCATGGCGGGCGCCTCCTGGCAGGCCGACGCCCGCCCCATGGAGACGATGGAGGAGTACTGGGCCAAGGCCGTGCCCTGGTTCAAGGACGACCGGGCCGACCTGAACAGACTCCGGGACACCGCCGAGTCGGTGTTCACCGCGTCCCTGGACGGCAGGGTCCCCGCCGCCGTCGGGAACGAGCTGGTCCGCAACGCGAGTGGGAACAGGGCCCTGCCCGGGTTCGCGCGGGACTACCGCGAGGGCAGGGAGCTGGCGGGTACGCGCGCCGACAGGGGCGGGGCCGAGGTGTTCGTCCAGGGGGAGGCCTTCCTCCACGCGCTCGACAAGGCGCGCGGCGCACCGCTGAACGAGGGGCCGCGCGACCGGGCCGGGGCGGTCGCCGCGGGCAACACGGCCAAGGCGGAGCTGCGCGCGCACGACGCCACGAGGGCCGCGGACCCGCGCCTGGTCCTGGGCGACTCCCGGCTCCCCGGGGACAGGGGGCAGCTGGACTCGGCCCTGACCGCGAACGGCCGGGCGGTCGTGCGTCCCCAGGAGCTGGGGCGGCACGAGCGGCAGGGGACCCGTGCGGGCAACGACCGGACCCGCCGGACCAGGCAGGACTGGGCGGACCGGAGGGCGCACGCCGCCGTCAACGACCCCGCCCGGCGGCTGCCGCGACAGCGCGGGGAGCAGCAGGCCGCGGTGAGGCGGCTGACGGCGCGGACGGCCCTGCGCCGCCAGGAGCGCAGTTCGATCAACACCACGCGCACCCGGACCGGCCGCGGCGCGTGACCGACCCGGGGCCACGCGCTCCCCGCACGCCCGCGACGGCCCCGGGGGCCCCACGACGACCACGAACGCGAAGAGGGACGACGCCGACCATGAGCACCCAACACGACAGGCAGGACGTGGACTCCCCGGAGGAGGAGCGGGGGGACCCCGCAGTGCGCGCGGCCCTCGCCACCGAGGCGCCCGACGTCAACGCGGCCGTCGCCGGAGTGGACGGCGGCGACCCGGAGGGGGCGGACGAACCGGCCCCGGAGCCGGTGTTCAAGAACGTCGAGGAGTTCGTGCGCCTGCGCTTCCTCCCGGTCTACATCCGCCCCGAGGGCGGCCAGTTCCGCTGGTGCAAGGAGTGGTGGCGCCACGCCGAGGCGGTCTCGCGCTTCCAGGCGCTGTGGCACGCCTGGGAGGTGCTGCGCTGGGAGGCGGGCACCGGGATGGCCGTCTGGTACCGCGACCACCTCGACTTCCAGATGGGCATCCTGCTCGGCGACAACGGCCCGTTCCGCGAGTGCACCTCGCGGCGCCACCAGGACCCGCGCCCGCTGCCCGCCGACCCCGCCCCGGACGGGTGGTTCGAGGACGAGTGGTGACCCCGCCCGGGGGTCCGTGACCGAATGCGGAGGGGGTTCGCCGGGGTGTCCCGCGGACCCCCTCCGCCGTGATCGGCCGGTGTTCGCCGGGGTGTCCCGCGGACCCCCTCCGCCGTGGTCGACCAGTGTTCACCCGGGCGTCACCGCACGGCTCCCGGCGGGCGCGGGGTCCGTACCCCCGCCCCGGTAGACAGGTCCTGCCCGCCGGGCGGCGCGGCGAGGCGGACCTGAAAGGCGCGCGGTTGGACCCCCTGCAAGTGGCGTTGACGATCGGCGGCGCCCTCATCGGCGCGAGCAGCCTCCTCGTCGCCTCGGTCGCGCTCGGCGCCCGCTGGGAGGGGCGCGGCGAGGCTGACCGCGAGCTCGCGGAGGCCAAGCGCTACGACCTGGCGGTGTCGCGGGACCCGCGCGTGGTCGAGGCCGCGGCGCTGCGGGCGACCCTGGACGCCTACCGTTCCGCGGACAGCGCCGTGCGCAAGGAGCTGGAGGGGGCCGAGCAGACGGTCAGGCGGTCCGAGAAGGAGGCCGTCGCCCGCGAGAAGCGGGTCCAGGCCCACTTCGAGAAGCTGGGTGACACGGAGCGGGCCGTGGACCGGCTGCTGCGGCTCAACCGGCCCGGGGGCGTGCGCGCGGCCCTGCGCGGCGCGCGCCGCGGCGCCGCGAGGCCGTTCCGGAGCTCGCCCGCGCCCGGCCCGAAGAGGGAGACGGGCAGGGGGGCGCGCACGTGACCGCCGCCGTGGTGATCGCGCTGGCCGCGGTCCTGCTCGCCGCCGCGCGCTGGGGGCTGAACCGCCGCCACACGGCCCAGGGGGTGTACCCGCCCGACGGCCTGACAGAGGACGCCCTGCTGGCGGACGCCGACCGGGCGCTGGAGCGTGCGAGGGACCTCGGCGCGTCCACGGGGCACCTGTGGGCGTGGCGCGACCTGCTGTCCGACACCGCCGCGCGGATGTCGGAGGCGGCCGTGGAGGACGGGGCGCCGGAGCGCCTCGACGGGCTCCGGCGCGACCTCGACGCGGCTGAGGGGCGGATCCGGGCGGCTCTGGCCGACCTCGACCCGCCCCGTGCCGAGGGTCCGGCCCCGTCCGGAACGGACTCCGGGGGGAGGAGCCCGTGGAGTGGATGATCGCGGCCGGGGCGGTGCTGGGCTCCCTGCTCGTGACCGCCTCCCTCATGTTCCGCAGGAGCCTGGCGAAGGCGCGCCGGGGCGGTCGGGCCCACGTGGAGCACGTCAGGGCGGAGGCGGAGCGGATCCGCACCGCGGCCAACCAGCGCCTGCGCGAGGCCGAGACGGCGCTGCCGCGGCTGCGGGTGGAGGCCGAGGGCGCGAGGAGGGCCGGGACCCTGCACCGCGACGCCGAGGACCTGCTGACACGGCAGTCGGCGGCGAACGAGACGGCCCGGCGGGCGGCGCAGTCCTTCAACACCGCCCTCGACCGGCACCGGGAGCTGCTCCGCTCCCTCGGGGAGGCCGGGCTGCTCCGCGACACCGGCGAGGGGCCGACGATCGACACGGGACGCCTGCGCCCCGCGGCGCGGGAGACGGGCGCCTCGCTGGGGCGCCACCTCCAGGAACTGGAGTGGTACCGGGTCAACGGCCAGAAGGACGGGATCAGCGGTCCGCTGAACACCCCGGCGTTCACCGAGGAGCAGGCCGCGTCCCTCGGGGGGCGCCTGGACCGGGCGGGCCGCGTCGACGAGGAGCGGATCCGCGAGCTCACCCGGAAGGCGGCGTCCGGACACGACCTGCTCGCTCAGGCCCCGGGAAACCTGGCCGAGGCGGTGCGGGAGCGCAAGGGGCTGTCGCAGCGCATCGACGCCGCGAGGGTCCGCCGGACGGGCGGACGGGCCCCGGGCCGGAAGCTGTGAGACGTGGAGGAGGGAGCGGTCATGGGTGCTCTGGACACCGGTGACGTGGTCACGCTGCTGGCCGCCGTCGTGGCCGTGGCCGTCTGTGTCCGGGTCGGCGCGGAGTCGGTCCGGCGGGTTCGGGGCCAC
The DNA here is from genome assembly GCF_000092985.1 of Nocardiopsis dassonvillei subsp. dassonvillei DSM 43111. GTDB lineage: Bacteria > Actinomycetota > Actinomycetes > Streptosporangiales > Streptosporangiaceae > Nocardiopsis > Nocardiopsis dassonvillei. Next base: position 706,387 of record NC_014211.1, on the reverse strand, counting down.
CGGTTCGACCACCCGTCGGCGCTGCTCGACATGGAGGGGCAGGAGGAGGAGCACGCGCTGCGGCGCGGTTTCCTGGAGCGCCGGTACGCGCTGGTGGAGACGGCCGGGGCACGGGTGCGCGGGAGCGTCCGCCCGGGAGCGCCCGGGGCGGCGGGCGACGGCCTCCCCGGTCCGGTGCGGGTGGTCGACGACCTCGACCGGGACCTCGCCCGGCTGGACGCCGAGGAGGGACGGGCGGTCGAGCGGTCGCGCGCGGCCCTCGCAGAGCGCCGGGAGCGTGCGGGCCGGGCGCGGTCCACCGCGCGGCTGCTGGACCTCGTGTGCGCCGGGGCCGCCGTGCTCCTCGCGGGCGCGGCGGTGGGCACGGCGGTCGCGGCGGTGCTCTGAGCGGACCGGGTTCCTGCCCACCTTCCACCCGGGGAGGGGGTGCGGTGCCGGGTCGGCACCACACCCCCGGGAAGGGGGACCGGGGTCCGGGACGGTCAGACCCCGGCGGGGTTCCCCCTGAGGCGGTCCATGTCCTCCTGCTCCCAGCACTCCACGCCCGTGAGGTCGGGCATGAGGTCCTTGGTGAACAGCGGGTCCCTGCCCTGCTTGCGCTGGCCGACGAAGTCGCGCAGCAGTCGGCAGGCGGTCGGCGCGAGGAGGGCGAGCGCGGCGAGGTTGACCACGGCCATGACGCCCATCGTGACGTCGGCCAGGCTCCAGACCAGGCCGCCGGAGCCGATGGCTCCGAGGAAGGTCACCACGATGACCAGCACCCGGAAGGCGGTCGTGGCCTGGGGGCTCTTGGTCAGGTAGCCGATGTTGGCCTCGCCGTAGAAGGTGTTGCCGAGCACCGAGGTGAAGGCCACCAGCAGGATGATCAGCGTGAGCAGGTGCAGCGCCCAGGGGCCGAGGTTGGTTTCCAGGGCGTTCTGGGTCAGCGTCGGACCGGCCTCGGCGGTGTAGCTGGGGTCGGACAGCAGGATGACGAACGCCGTGGTCGAGCAGACGACGAGGGTGTCGAAGTACACGCCCAGGGTCTGCACGAGGCCCTGCTTGACGGGGTGGCTCACCGCGGCGCTGGCGGCGGCGTTGGGCGCCGAGCCCAGACCGGCCTCGTTGGAGAACATCCCGCGCCGCATCCCCTGCACGATCGCGGTGCCGATGCCGCCCGCGGCGATCTCGCGCAGACCGAAGGCGTGCGTGACGATGTCGACGACCATCGCGGGGATCTGGCCGATGTTCATCACGATGACGACCAGGCCCATGAGGATGTAGACGCCCGCCATGACGGGGACCAGCGCCGTGGCGGCCTGGGCGATGCGCCGGGCGCCGCCGAAGATGAGCACGGCGGTGCACACGGCCAGCACCGCGCCCACGGCGTAGGCGAGCCAGCCCGGCGCGGTCCCGGTGCCCGAGGCGGTGGAGACCGAGTTGGCGATCGCGGCGGAGATCGTGTTGCTCTGCACGCTCGTGAACACGAAGCCGAACGTGAAGGTGATGACGACGGCGAAGAGCACGCCCATCCAACGGGACTTGAGCCCGTACTGCATGTAGTAGGCGGGTCCGCCCCGGTAGCCGGCCTTGTCACGGATCTTGTAGAGCTGGGCCAGCGTCGACTCCACGAAGCTGGCGGCGCCGACGAGCAGCGCCATGGCCCACATCCAGAAGACCGCGCCGGGACCGCCGAGGGCGATCGCGGTGGCCACACCGGCGATGTTGCCGGTACCGATGCGCGCGGCGGCGGAGACGGCGAACGCCTGGAGGCCGGAGATCGGTTTCTTGCCGTCGGGAGCCAGCCCGGGTTCGCCCCGCATGGAGCGGAACATGTCGGGGATCAGGCGGAACTGCACGGCGCCGGAGCGCACGGTGAAGTACAGGCTCAGGATGAGGAGGAGGGGGATCAGCAGGTAGGCCCAGAACATGTCGTTGAGGGCGACGATCCCGGCTTGGATGGCGTCCACAGCGGGACTCTTCCCTTCGTCGTGGCGGAGACGGCGTTGTCTCGCTCCGCGACCGGTAGGTTGCCCGCTGTGGTCAGGGCGGGAATGATGGTGGGGTGTGCCGTTTCTCGTACGGCTCGGGTACACAGGGTGACGCTTCCGCCGAGGTCGTCGCCGGTCGGGATCACCCGGGCCCCGGGGTGTACGCGGGCCGTCGACTAGGTAACGGGAATACGGCCCGAACCGCAAGATCGTTTAGCCCGGAGCATGATCCGCGCCTCGCGGCGCCCCGCCCGGTCACGGCCGGGCGCGCCGGGCCGCGCTCCACGCCGACACACGGGGCGCGACCGCCGCCGAAAGCGCGTCGGGCAGGCGGTGAACTGCGGCTTCGCCCCCCGGGCGGCGCCCGCGGAGCAGTCCCGGCCGACGGCGGCGGTGCTCCCCCCGACTCTCCGCCACCGCAATCCCCTGTGACCCAGATCACCGGGAAAAACGCGCTCCAGTTTGTTCCCCCGCAGCTTTAGGCAATCATCTGAACACGTTCTGAATTTGCTATGTTATAAAAACGTGACATATTGCGTCCATGTTAACTAGTTCGCTACGCTCCCGGCGTGGTAAAACTTCGTATAGCTCTGGCCCAGACCAACCCGACTGTGGGTGATCTGGAAGGTAATTGCGACAGCGTCGTCGCTTACGCTCGTCAGGCGAGCGACGCTGGAGCCCATCTCGTCGTGTTTCCCGAGATGGTCGTCACGGGATACTCGGTCGAGGATCTCGCCCTGCGGGACGGTTTCGTTTCCGCGTCCACAAAAGCCACCCACAATCTCGCCGACCGCCTCGCCGCGGAAGGGCTCGGGCACCTGCCGGTGGTCGTCGGCTTCCTCAACCGGCGCGAGGGCCCGGGCCCCCGGTTCGGCCAGCCCTCGGGAGCCCCCCAGAACTCGCTCGCCGTGCTGCACCGGGGCCGGATCCGCCTCGTCTCGGCCAAGCACCACCTGCCCAACTACGGGGTCTTCGACGAGTTCCGGTACTTCGTCCCCGGTGACACGCTGCCGGTGCTGCGGCTGCACGGAGTCGACGTCGCCTTCGCCATCTGCGAGGACCTCTGGCAGGACGGGGGTCCCGTCACCGCCGCCGCCGACGCCGGCGTGGGGATGCTCGTCACCCTGAACGGCTCCCCCTACGAGCGGCACAAGGACGACGTTCGGCTCGCGCTGTGCCAGCGGCGCGCACGCGAGATCGGGGCCGCCATCGGCTACGTCAACATGACCGGCGGCCAGGACGACCTGGTCTTCGAGGGCGACTCCCTCGTCGTCGACGCCGACGGCGACCTCGTCTCCCGCGCCCCGCAGTTCGAGGAGGCGCTGCTGGTCACCGACCTGTCCCTGCCCCCGGCGGAGTCCCCGGAGGAGCCGGCGCGGGCGGACGGCTTCCGGGTCGTCCGGTACGCGGTCACGGACCGGCCCTCCCCTCCCCCCGGGACGCGCTCGCCGGTGCTGACCCCCCGCCGAGACCCCATGAGCGACCTCGGCGAGGTCTACACCGCCCTCGTCACGGGGGTCCGCGACCACGTGCGCAAGAACGGCTTCACGTCGGTCCTGGTGAGCGTCTCCGGAGGCGCCGACTCCGCGCTGACCGCCACGATCGCGGCCGACGCCGTGGGGGCGGAGAACGTGCACGCCCTGGTCATGCCCGCGCGCGACTCCACCGCCGCGGCGCTGGAGGACGCCGATGCGCTGATCAAGCGGCAGGGCCTCACCAACCGCGTCTACCCCGTGAACCACCTGCTCGACGCGCTGGAGTCCACGATCGCCGCCGCCGACGAGGGCGGCACGCGGAACCTGCTGGCACAGGCGCGGGGAGCGCTCCTCATGGCCCTGTCCCGCGAGGAGGGGCACCTGGTCCTGGCGACGGGCGACAAGAGCGAGCTGGCGACGGGGCTGTGCACCCACCACGGCGACGCCGTGGGGGCCTACGCCCCGCTCAAGGACTGCTGGAAGACCCTGGTGTGGGAGCTGGCCCGCTGGCGCAACACCGAGGACGCGCGCGCGGGGCGTACACCGCCCATCCCGGAGCGCTCCCTGGGTCGGAACCCGGTCAGCGGGTGGGGCGCCCCCGGTTCCGTCCCCGCGCAGCCGGAGTACGGGGTGCTCGACGGACTGCTGGACGCCTACATCGGCACGGACCAGGGGATCGCGGCGATGACGGCCGCGGGCTTCGACCCGGACCTGGTGCGCCACGTCGTGCGCCTGGTCGACCGTGCCGAGCACAAGCGCCGCCAGTACCCGCCGGGCCCCAAGATCACCAAGCGCAACCTGGGCCGGGACCGGCGCCTGCCGATCACCAGCCGGTGGCTGGCCTGACCCGGTGACGGCCGACGGCTGACCGGGCGGCGGACCGCCGCCCGGACGGCCGCGCCGCGCCTCAGCGGAAGTACGGCGCGGCGGCGGCGACGAGCGCGACCAGCGCGGCCAGGGACAGCGCCAGGAGGGCCACCTCGCAGGCCAGAGCCGTGCGGCGGCGCCGACGGTACCGGGCGAGCTCCTCGTCGGCCTCCCGGTCGATGCGCTCGTGCTCCCTGGCGACGCTCTCCCGCTGGGCCTCGAAGGCCTCGCGCAGCGACTCCAGCTCACGGCGCAGGCGGTCCTCCTCCGCGGCCTCGGCGGGGCCGGAGAGCGCCGACGCGTCCCTCGCCAGGGCCCCGACGACCCGCTGCCTGCGGTCGGCCAGCTCCCTCTCCGCGAGGAGCGCCGCGGAGGAGACGCCCTGCCTGCGCCGGGCCCTCGCGTTCCGGATCCGCAGCCCGGGGTCGTACAGGCGGCGTTGGCGGAGCCTCAGGACCGTGTTGCCGAAGACGGTCGCGGCCACCAGGAAGAACACGTAGAAGGCAAACTGGTCAACGTCCATCCCGATGCTCCTCCGGACGGGTCTGTGGGATCGGCGCGGCGGCGGCTCCGGAAGCCGGTGCGGGAGTCGTCCCCATGTCAGCGGCGCACCCGGTTGACGGCACGGGTGACGGGGTTGTTCCTGCGGGGGGAGTCCACGAGCTTGCGCGGATCCGCCTCCGCGACGGGGAGGTCGCGGCCCTCCCGGGCCTTGTCGTCCCTGCGCGCCGCCTCGCTGACGGTCGTGTACGCGTCCCGCTGGGCCGCCCCGCGCAGGGACAGGTGACCCGTGTCCTTGAGGATGTTCAGGGTCGCCTGCGCGGCTTCCAGACCGTTGTTCCTGACGATGTCGGCGATGGTTCTCGGGTAGTCGGCCAGGATGGCGTCGACCCACTCCCGGAAACCGGGGAGGCCGCCCTTCCCCATGGCCTCCCAGGCACCGACGTTCACCTCCAGGCCGAGGATGCCGTAGGACTCCCTCATGTGCGCGTCCATCAACGCGACGTTGTCACGGATCGCGGTGACGGCCCGCACGGTGGCGGCGGCCTCCTGCGGGGAGAGCTTCGGCCTTCCCCGTGACACGGGGCCGATCAGCACGGTGCCGCCGGGCCGCATCATGTCGTCGAAGGTCTGGGTCGTCGCGCCCCTGCCGCGGAGGTTGTCGACGACCGCCTTGGCGACCTGCATCTGACGCTCGACGATGAGCAGGTTGGTGCCCGCCTCCAGGGTCACGGCCTCGCCCTCGCGCATCGCGTTCCCCTCGGTGAGGGGGTACTCCTGCCTTTCCAGACCTCCGTGTTGATCTGGCGGGCGATCTCCTCGACGCGTGCCATCTCGTCCCTGGACAGCTCGTGCAGGGAGTGGTCCGACTTCCGCGCCTTGGGTTTCAGGTACTTCTTGGTCGTCTTCGCGATGTACGCGGCGACGGCCACGAAGGCCAGGTTGGCCAGAGCCGCCGTCACGGCGCCCTGGCCGCCGGCCAGCATCCCTCCTGGACCGAACAGGAACTCGAACAACTTCCCTCTCCCGGATGTGACGGTGTGTACTGCCGGAGCCGACCGCTATCCGGCGAGGAGGACCGCGATGACCAGCGACGCCAGCGCCACCATGCAGACGACATGGGCGGTGCGGGCCAGCCGCGCCCCCCGCCCGCCGGGACCCGCGGAACCCGCTCCGGGGCCGTACCCGGCGACGGGGCCCGCCGCGGAGGACTCCCGCTCCCGGGACACCGCCTCCTCGACCTCGCCGTCCAACCGGGCGACCATGTCCGAGTACTCCGCGAACCGCCTCTCGGCGTCGTCGGCGAGCCCCGCGGAGGCCTCTCCGCCCCCGGCGTGTCCGCGGAAGTTCACGGTCGCCAGCATGTTGTCCAGGACCAGGGTCTTCTCGTGCACCGCGGCCCTTCCGAAGCTGATGGCGTTCTCACGGATCTCGGCGCGACGCGCGTCGTCCAGGGCTTCCCGGAAGTCGGACAGCGTCCTGGGATGTGCTCCCGACCTCGCCGTGGACTCCGTGACCAGGAACCTCAGGACGTAGAGGGCCACGACGGCCGCGCACACGGCGGGGAGCATCACGACAGCCTCGTCCTCTTGTTCTCGGCGCCGCCCGAGGCTGTGGTGAGCGGCCTGCCGTTCACGTTGATCCCGTTCATACGGGCCGATTGCGTGTATCCGTCCATGAAGGCGTCCACCCTCGATTTCCCCTGCTTCCTTCCGAGGAATTCCTTGACCGCATCCCGGTGAAAGGGAATGGACCACAGGTTGGCCAGGTGCTGACCGTTGTTCTCCACCACGGTCCGGATCGTGGTGGCGACCCTGTTGACGTTCTGGAGATAGATGTTGTCGAGGTCGGCGACCCGGAGAAACGCCGGAAGGTTCCTGGACCTCTCATGTCTGGCGACCCTGGAGGCCTCGTTCGCCAGGGCCTCCCTGAGGTGGGCCTCGTAGTCGTTCTTGGCGATTCTGGTGTCGAGGTAGGACTGCCAGAACACCCCGACCAGCGCACCGCCCACGATGTTCATGTAGATCGGCGTGGACGTGGCCATGGCCAGGATGGTGCTCAGGAGCTCTCCCATGAGCCGGGAAACCCTTCCGTCCGAATCGGTACGCGGGCACGCGACAGACCGGCCTTCGGCTCGCGGGGGCGGAGCGGTCCGGCACGGTGGACGGGATCCGGGAGCAGGTGATCCCTGTTGACCACGGGGATGGTGTCCCCAGCGGAAACCCCGGCCGAACAGGAGGCGAAGGCCGGGGTGGCGTACATCATAGACCCCATAGGAACGTTTGTCCTGTTGTGGGGCTGATGACTTCCCGTGTCCGGAGCCGCACGATGGCGATGACGCGCCGGGGACGCGGATCTCCCCTGGTCACACGCTTTTCGGCGGAATCGGCGGGTGGTTCCGCTAGGCGCCCTCGTCCGCCGCTCCGCGGTCGGTGCAGACCTGCTCGGAGGGGGCGACCTCGTCGGTGGACTGGACCGCGACCACCCTGAAGCAGTACTCGACCTCGGGGTTCAACCCGCTGACCTCCACCTCGGCGACCCCCGCGTCGACGTCGGCCATGGTGGTGGACCCGGCACCCGTCGGGCCGCCGACCACGAAGTGCGGGGTGGCGCCGCCGGTGTTGTCGGTCCAGGACAGGGAGACGCTGTAGGTGTCGTCGGTCAACTCCACCCCGGTCGGGGCGATGTCCGCGACCGGGGCGGGCGTGTCCTCCCCGGCCGCGCCCTGGGCGGGCGGCGGGCCGGGGGGTTCCTCCTCCGCCGACCGGAACCCGTCCACGAGCACGAGGATCCCGGCCCCCAGCACCGTGAGCACCACCAGGGCGGCCCCGACCAGGGCCAGGACGCGCAACGGCCCCCGTCCCTCCCGGGAACCGGACCCCGGGAGGGCACGGGTGGGATCCTCGTGCGTCCACGTCCCGGGGGCGTTCCCGGGCACCGGGGACGGCGGACGCGGCGTCGGAGCCGAAGTCGGTGGACGCGGAGCGCTCCGGGACGGCGCCGGTGGAGGCCCGGCGGTCCGGTGCGGCGCCGTCCCGGTGGACCGGGCGTGGTGCCCGGAGCGGGGGAACCCGTGAGGGGCCGCGGCGGGGTCCGCCACGGGCGGCGCGGAGCCCGCCGGGGACAGCGCGCCCGCGGCCCGCGCCGCGGCGGGTGCCGGAGCGGCGCCGGTACGGCCGCCCGGGACCTCCCCGTCGCCCTCCACGGGCTCCGGGGACGCGGTGCGGTGTCCAGCGGGGGGGAAGCCGGTGGAGGCGGGGCCGCTGGAGGGGGAGCCGGTCGAGCCCTCGGGTTCGGGGTCCACCGGGCGCACGACGTCGGGCTCGGCCGGGACCGGGGAGTCCCACCAGGGATCCCCGTCGTCGTCCTCCTCGCCGTCCTCCATCGCCGCCGGACTCTCGGCGACCCCCGGTCCCGACGCGCCCGGGGGCGTCCCGTCCGCACCGGGAGCTGCGGTGTCGGCCCCGGCCGCGTCGGCCGCGGCCGGTTCACCCGGGACCCCGGGCTCGGGCTCGGGCTCGTCGTCAACCTCCCACCGGGGAGCCTCGTCGCCCTCGTCCTCCGCCGCCTGGTCGGTCCGGACCGTGTCGGCCCGCCCCGCCTCCGCGGTTTCCGGCCGCGGCGCGACGGTGACGGCGGCCTCGGGCCCGGGTTCCGGACCGGACTCGGCGGGACTGGGCTCAGCTTCGAGCCCGGGCTCGGGTTCGGACTCGGGAGGGGCCTGCTCCAGCAGCAGCGCCTCGGCGAACTCCTCCACGCTCCGCGTCCGCCGCTCCGGGTCCTTGGCCATCGCGCGGCGCAGGACGGAGAGCAGCCACCCGGGCACGTCGTCCCGGGGCAGCACGGGCGCCGGAGCCGTGAGCAGACGGGACCGGTACTCCTCCAGCGTGACGAGCGCTTCCGCTCCGTCGTCGAACGGCGCGTACCCGGCCAGCAGGGCCCACAGGGTGGAGGCGAGCCGGTAGACGTCCGACCAGGGGCCGGGGGCGCCTCCGCGCAGCTCCTCGGGCGGGGCGTGCTCCAGGGCCGCCCTCGCGTAGTACACGGGTGGGAAGGGGTGGTCCCGGGGCAGCGCCGAACCGAAGTCGATCAGGACCGGTCCGTCGTCCGAGCGCAGGACGTTGGCGGGGGTCACCGCGTGGTGCAGCAGGTCGAACGCGTGCACGGCCCGCAGCGCCTGGGCGACGGCCTTCCCCACCGTGAGGACCTCGTCCACCGTGAGCGGACCGCCCCGCCCCAGGATCTCGGCGTAGCTGCCGTCCGGGCAGTCCTCCGTCACCACGTACGGTCGGCCCGACTCGGTGGTGCCGGACTGGAGCAGGGGTTGGACGCCCGGATCGGACGAGAACTCGTTCCACAGCTCGGCCTCGCCCGGCCGTCCGGCCCGCGGGCGCCGTCCGGGGAACTTGACCACCACGGGGGCGTCGTCGGGCGCGCGTCGGGCGCGGTACAGGACCGCGTCCGCGCCGCGGTACAGCGTCGTCAGGGAGTGCACGTCCGGTACGGGCGACGGCTCCGGAGCGGGTCGGCTTCTCCTCATTCCGTGCCTCCTGGCCTTGGGTGCCGAGAACGTCCTTCCGGGCGGCCGAGGGGCCTCCGCCCGCTACGGCGGGGCGGCCTCGGTAACCCGCGACCGGATCGTCCCACGACAGGGCCGGTCGTCCTCGGCTGGTGCCCGGCCGCCGACCGGGTACGGCCCCGGTTCGGGGGTGCGGCCGGCGGGAGCACGCGGACGCCGGTGGACCGGTCCCCGGCACCGTGCCGCCACCGCGGTGCGCGGCGGCAGGCGGTCGTCGGGGACGGGTGCGGCCGTGTCGGCCGGGGGCACGGCGCCGACCCCCGCACCGCTCTGGGAGGGTAGCGCATGGGCGTGACGCCCGGAAGGGGCCGGGGACCGGGGCCCGGCGGTGTTCGTGGTGACCGCTCCGCGGCGGGGTCAGGCGCTCGCCGCCGTGCTCACCGGCGGTACGCGGTCCCGGGCGTCCGGGCGCACGCGACCCCCACCGGTCACGTGGACCTTCCGTCCCTGTCGATACCCGTGTTCTGGCGGCGCCGCCAGTCCCTGCTGTTCTCCCCCGTCCTGCGACCGGTCACCGGTCTCTCGGCTTTCGAGGGCCGATCCGCCTCGGCCCTGTTGCGCTCCATGTTCCTCTCGATCGCCCGTTGGAGGAAGTTCTTCCTTCCTCCCACCTGGTTCGCGTCACGCGTGGCGGAGCCGCCCGAACCGCTCGTGCGGGACCCCTCGCTGCCGGGCGTCGGGTTCCGGGGCATGGGCTTGGGCTCGAAGGGGTTCTTCACGTACCTGCTCCCTCTCTCGCGGTGCGGCGGGGGCAGGGCCGTCTGCGGCGGAGTGTAACGAACGGAGTCGCCCCCGGGAAGGCACGTCGCCGGGTTCCCCGCGAGGAGCGGACACCGCCGGGCCCGGAGCGCGCTCCGGGCCCCCGGCTCACTCCGAGGGGGCGTCCGAGGGCTCCACCGACTCCTCCGCCTCCCCGGTCCCCTCCGCCTCGTCCGTGGGCGGACCGTAGACGAAGCGCTGCCGGTCGTGCACGAGGATGGCGTGCCCGCTCTCGGTGACCGCCTCCACATACGCCGGGAGCTCGTCCTCGACCACGTCCATCGTGACGGCGTCGAGCACCAGCTGCCGGTCCTGTCCGCCGCTGGCGCGGGAGTCCCCGTAGACGAGGCCGTCGAAGGCGAAGGCCGGGGAGATCGACCCCGCCTCCTCCTCCAGGCCCCACAGGACCTCTCCCCCGGTCAGGTCGACCGCGACCACCGGCGCCGCACCGCTGGCCTGGGGCAGCAGGAGGGTTCCGGTGGCCCCGTCGTAGAGGCTGCCCGCGACGCCGTCGGGGTCGAAGGCCCCGGCGACCGGGTTCGTGCCCGGCTCCTCCAGGGTCCACAGCAGGTCGCCGCTGTCGGGGTCGTGCGCGGAGAGGGTCGAGGGCGCCTCGGACCGGGCCCAGCGCAGCAGCAGGACGCCCTCTCCCCCGGGCTCGTCCTCCCCCGGGTCCTCCCCGTCCTCTCCGTCCCCGGCGCCCTCGGACGCGGACTCGCTCGCGGACTCCGACTCGCTCGCGGACTCGGTGGCGGGGTCCGGTTCGGGAAGCGTGTAGAAGCCGATCACCTGCGGCGCGGGAACCGGGGAGGAGGTGGGCAGGCCCAGTTCCTCGTCCTCACCGTCCACCGTCCACAGCTCCTCGCCCGCGGTGTCGGCGCCGACGGAGCGGGCGTGCAGGACGGGGCCTCCGGTGGCGAGCAGGACCAGATCCTCGCGCGCGGCCACGGGCACGCCCAGGGCCGGCTCCCCGGACTCCCGCGCCTCCTCGTCGGCCCCGGTCTCCCCGGGCCCGCCGTCGCCCTCGGCGGCTTCCTCCGGCTCGGCCGGAGCCTCGAACTCGTAGTCCCACAGCTCGCCGCCCCCGCCGTCGAGCAGCGAGAACGATCCGTGGGGCTCCTCCGCAGTCCACCCCTCGGGACGGCGTACGGCGAGGCCGTCGAGGTAGGCGTCGCCCTCCCGCGCCGGTTCCCACAGCCGCTCCCCGCGGGCGTCGAGGACGAACGGCAGACCGTCGGCGTCCGCCATGAGCAGCACCCGCTCGCCGTCGCGGTCGGTGCCGAAGCCGTCGAAGCGCGCCGCGCCCTCCCACAGGGTCTCGCCGGTGGCGGCGTCGTGCAGCAGGTGGCGGTCCTCGCTGCCGGAGCTGACCAGGAAGGCGTCGCCGACCGGGCTGATGCGCACGCCGAGGGGGTCGGCGAAGATCTCGTGGACGTCGGCGGAACCGCCGTGCAGGTAGCGCAGCACCTCGCCCTCGACACCGGGCGGCGCCTGCCCCTCGAACGCGGTGGGGACGGGGGCGGGTTCCTCGCCTTGAGGGGGCGCGGAGGGTTCCGGATCACCGGTGCACGCGGTGGCCAGCAGCACCGCGAGTCCACAGGTGAGGGCCCTGGGCACCCGTGAGCGGCGCATGGACGGTTTCTCCCCACGAACGATGACGTTTACGGCAAATCCTAAGCCGCGCCGCGGCGGGCGGACACAGGGAGAGCGAGTCGTTACAGCCATGGGACGTGGCGCGGGCTCAGGGCTCCACCTCCACGACCGTGGTCCCCCGCACCTCGAACTCCGCCTTCCCCCCGGTCAGCTCGGCCAGGCGGACCCCGAACCCGGGCAGGTCGGCCTCGGGCAGCGCCACCTCGATCCGGACCCTGTCGGCGTAGGCGACGTCGCGCACGGTCAGGGAGGAGTCGCGCAGGTCGCTCTCCAGACGCCCGCCGAGCACGTAGTCGGCGAACACGTCCACGACGAGGAGTTCGCGGCGCTCCAGGACCCCGAGGGCGTCCACGGCGGCGGACACCGCGTTGCCGTAGGCGCGGATCAGCCCTCCCGCGCCGAGCTTGACCCCGCCGAAGTAGCGGGTGACCACGGCGACGGTGTCGGTGATCTCCCGGCGCCGCAGCACCTCCAGCATGGGCAGTCCCGCGGTCCCGGAGGGCTCGCCGTCGTCGCTGGAGCGCTGGATCTCGCCCTGGTCGCCGAGCACGTAGGCGGTGCAGTTGTGGTTGGCGCCCCAGTGCTCCTTGCGGCGCTCGGCGATGAAGGCGCGAGCGGCGTCCTCGGTGTCCACCCTGGCCAGGGCGCAGACGAAGCGGGACCTGCGGATCTCCAGCTCGTGCTCGCCGCCTCGTCTGATCGTTCGCGTGCCGCCCACCCGGATCAGGCGTCCGCCAGCTGGGAGAGTGCCTGGCGATAGGACCTCAGGCGTTCGTCGATCTCCTCCGACCGGAACCGCTCGGGCGCTCCGGACCGAGCAGCGCTCTCCGCCCCGGAGTCGGATTCCCGCCGGGGGACCTCGACGTGACCGTCGGGAACGAACTCGCGCGGCTCCTCCAGAGCCGTGACCGCGTTCTCCATGAGGAGACGGGCCGCGGCGATCTCGTCGGAAGACAGCCCTGACACGTCAACCGGAACACGGGAGGCCGCGTCGTCGCTGACCCGGAGAAATTCCTCCGGCGCGATGATACGGGAGGGAGTTCTTCCGCCGATGGCTGGGTAAGGGACCTCTTCCGAGGTGTCGAGCGCGAACTCGAAACGCCCCGTCGCACCGCACCGATCACACCGGCCTTCGTGGACAACGAGGAAAACGTCTTCTCGCTTGTCCATTCCGCCGTCCAGTTCGAGACGGGGGCGATCGCAGGAACAGAAGTTTATGTCCAGATAGAGAAGGGCCTCTTCGACGGACCGCGCCAACAGCATGGAAACGAGTGTATACGACCGTACTCCCCGGCCCCCCGAGCCCGTCCGCGGAACTGGAGGCCCGACCGCCGAACCCCGCCGGGGGCGGCGCCCCGTCCCCGGGAACGCTCCCCTCCCCGGTCCGGGACGCGGGAACCCGCGGACACACCCCGGGGAGAGCATGGGCGACGCGGATCACCCACCCCATTCCGAACCCCTCCACCAGCGTTCGCGTCACAAAGTCGGCGTCGAGCCCCGGAAATGTCTGCGTCACCGCCCATTCGGGCAGATCCCGAATCCCCTTCCCTCCCGACGAAGGATTGCCATCGGTTCGTTCTGCCACGGCCGAATGGCGCACATGCCAGGCGGCGAAGAGGCCCTTCGCCTTTTCGGTGCGCACGGGACCGAGGGGAGGAACGACAGGTGGATGACGGCAAGGGCGCCGCAGCCGGAGAAACAGCGGGTACCGCACCGGATTCGGTGCGGAGCGGGGCCGGGCGACTCCCCGCGCACCGGGCGGGCCGCGCCTTCGTCAACACGATTTCCGAGAACCACGTCATCCACCTCTCCGACCGGCTGTCCGTCGGCGACATCCGCATGGTGCTCATCGAGCGGCTCCGCAGCCTCGTCCCCCAGCGGCGGCGCGCGGCTCGCGGCGCTCTCGGAGATCCCGGACCGGGCCACGCACGAGACCGGTGACGACGCCTCGCCGGGGGCCTCGCCGCTGGTGGACCGGAGCAACCGGCAGGAGGCCCCGCCGGAGAGCGGCAACGCCACCGTCGGCTTCGCGGCCACCGCCGAGCAGGCGGTACGCCTCGAACTGCACCGGGCCAAGAACGCCGGACACGTCCCGCTGCCCCCGCCCGGTGCCGCCGCTCCCGAACAGGCCAGGCCGAAGGTCTCCCTTCTCCGGCGCGGGATCAGGAAGGCGGCCCGCACCACGAGGACCGAGGTCTCCCGCCGCATCCACGGCACCACGCCGCCCAAGGACGGTCCGAGCCGCCGATCGCGCTGACGGACTCCGGACCGGTGCGCGCGTGCGCCCCGGCGCGGAGGCGTCGGGTGTTCCGCCCCGCCCGGCGGACCGCCTGTTGCAGCCGGTGCCGCGGACCCGGGCCTCCGGGGCGCGCGGGCGCCCCCGTGGCTATCATCCCCTCATCACGTGCCGGGGCTGCCCCTGCCCGGACCCCACCGGACGGATTGGACCCCCCGTGCAGGAGACTCATCCGCCGACCGACGCGCTCACCGCGCTCGCGGCGGCGTACGCCGAACGGCTCGACCGGCACACCCCCTTCTCCGGGATCTCCCGGGACGTTCTCCAGAGCGCGTTCGACGCCTGGCGCGGCACGCACCCGGACGCGGCGCAGACGCCGGAGCACGCACGCAGAGGGGTCTTCCGCTACGACCTCCGCAGGCCGGACGATCTGCGGGCGCTGGCCGACGCCCTGCTGAGCGTGGGCGACCCGCTGGCCGCGGCGGCCGTCCACGCCGAGCGGGCACGGCTGGAGGACCCCCTGAGCCGCGAGACCCGCACGAGGCGCGCGGAGACCGAGTACGTGGTGGCGGGCCTGTTGGAGCAGGCGGGCCGCCCCCATGACGCGCTCCGGGCGTACGTGTCCGCGGTCGAGGGGTTCGCCGCGGACCCGGGCCGCGCGGAGGCGGCCCGGGCGTGCCAGGAGGCGGCCCTGCGCATCGAGGGGGCGGAGGACGTCCACGCGGAGGCGAGCCGGGTCGCGCGGGAACGCAGGTCCGTGCACGCCGCGAACGCCGTGGCCGCCGAGCGGGCCCGGCGCGCCCGGGAGCTGGCCGGGTTCCACCGGGACGGCCGGTCCACGAACGGCGTCCACCGGCCGGAGTTCCAGAGCACCGACCGGCTCTTCGAGCTGCTCCGGCGGCACCTCGGGGACGAGGACCACGCGAAGGCGGAGGTCGTCTCCTGGGAGATAGCCGACCGCATGTCCCACCAGGAGCCCGGCTTCCTCTCCCTCCTCAACCAGACGACGCTCGCCGAGCTGCTGGAGGCACGGACCGCTCCGCACGCGGCCGAGGGGCTGCGGGAGGGCGTCTACCTCTCCTCCGTCCGGCTGTACGGGCACAGCGACCCGCGAACTCTGGAGGCGGCCCTGCGCTACGTCGACAACCTCAAGTCGACGGAGGCGTACGCGACGGCCTTCCGCGTCGCCCGGCACGCGCTGCGGAAGGCCTACGCCGGGCGCGTCCGCGAGGTGCTCCGTTCGCTGAGGCCCGGCCGCGGGGCCGCGCCCTCCGTGAGCGGGGAGCTGTTCCGCGCGGCGGTGCGGCCGCTGGAGCTGAGCGCCCAGCTCGCCGGTGCTCGCGCCGACCTGGCCGAGGCGGGCATGGAGGACCGGCGGACATCGGAGCGGGTCCAGGGACCTCCCCGGCTCTACACGAACACCGGGCACCGGCTGCGGGACGCCTTCGGCGGACCCGCCAGGGGAGGCGGAGCACGAGGGGAAGCGCCCCGACCCCGCATGACGCTCCCCGGGCCGGGGGCCCGCCGTGCCCGCAGGTGAACCGCGGCTCCGGTCGCGCTGGAGGGGCCGGGGGTAGCGGCGCGGCGCCGCCCTCCCGGCTTCTCCACCGGGGAGGGCCGCGGGCGGCGGCGGCCCGCTGTCCGCGACGGTGCCCGTCCCGCCGGACCCCGCCGGGGGGAGGGCGGTGTCGGGCCGCGCGGACAATGGGGGCATGGACGACTCCTCGATCGACGCCGCGCAGGCCCTCGCCGACCCCGTGCGCCGCAGGCTGTACGAGTACGTGGCGGCGGCGCACGGAGAGGTCAGCCGCGGCCAGGCCGCGGACGCCCTCGGCATCCAGCGCACCCTGGCCGCGCACCACCTGGACCGGCTGGCGGACGCGGGTCTGCTGGAGGTGGCCCGCCGCAAGGTGAGCGGCCGCGAGGGGCCGGGGTCGGGCCGTCCGGCCAAGCTGTACCGGCGCGCGGACCGGGAGCTGTCGCTGCACCTGCCGCCGAGGGACTACGAGCTGGCCGCGCACGTGCTCGCGGAGGCGGTGGAGCGGCACGGGGCCGAGGAGGCCCTGCACGCCGCCGCCCGCGAGGAGGGCCGCCGCATCGGCGCGGAACACCGGGAGGAGCCCCTGGTGGACCTGCTGCGCGCCCGGGGCTACGAGCCCGAGGAGGGGGCGGCCCGCGCTCCGGGGGGCGACTCCGGGCCGGACAAGGCCCCGGGGGAGGACGGCGGCGTGCGGCTGCTCAACTGCCCCTTCCACACCCTGGCGCGCGCCTTCCCCCCGCTCGCCTGCGGACTCAACCTGGAACTGCTGCGCGGCCTGTTGGAGGGGCGCGGCGAGGACGGTGCGGGGGCCCGGATGGACGCCCGTCCGGGCCGGTGCTGCGTGGTGATTTCCAAAAACAACGGACATTGACATAGAAGACCGGCCGTGGTGTGCTGTGTCCCGTGAACGAGACCTCCCCCTCCGGGTACCACCTGGCCCAGATCAACGTCGGCATCCTCAAGGCCCCCCTCGACGACCCCTCCATGGCGGGTTTCACCGCCCGCATCGACCCGATCAACGCGCTGGCCGACAGCGCCCCGGGGTTCGTGTGGCGGCTGGTGGAGGAGGGCAAGGAGGACGCCACCGGCCTGCGGCCCTTCGGCGGCGCCCTCCTGATCAACTACTCCGTCTGGCGGGACGTGGAGTCGCTGTGGAACTTCACCTACCGCAGTGAGCACCTGGAGCTGCTGCGCGGACGCCGGGAGTGGTTCGAGCACCTGCGGGAGGCGTATCTGGTCCTGTGGTGGATTCCCAGCGGTACGATCCCCACTGTCGAGGAGGCCGGAAGGCGCCTGGACCTGTTGCGCGCCGAAGGCCCCACCCCCGAGGCCTTCACGCTCAGGTCACCCTTCCCGCCCCCGACAGATCGCGTTCCGCACGCCTAGTCATCCCTCGGGTACCTTGGGTAGTCTTGCGGGCGTCCGTTGAGAGCAACCGGGAGTTCCGTCATGCGCATCACACCGTTCGCCGTCGGCCTGGCCCTGACCGCGACCCTCGCCGCCGGATGCGCGCAGCCCGATACCGCCGAGGACGGCGGCTCGGCCTCCCAGGAGTCCCCGCAGACCACGCCCAGCGCCTCCCCCAGCGTGACCGCTTCGATCTTCCTGCCGCCCGGCGAGGGCGCGGGCGCCATCACCTACGACGAGACCGCCGTGCCCGAGGGCGCCACTTCCGACGTGCAGGTGCGCGCCCAGGACGGGCAGACCCACGTGCAGTTCACCGGCACCAGCCTGGAGGGGGGCCGCGACTTCGGCGCCCACGTGCACACCCGGCCCTGCGGCGACGACCCGGCCGACGCGGGCCCCCACTACCAGAACGAGCTCGACCCGGCCGCCACCGAGGACGAGCCCTCCAGCGACCCCGCCTACGCCAACCCCGAGAACGAGGTCTGGCTGGACTTCACCACCGACGACGACGGCAACGCCCGCGCGACCAGCACGGTGGACTGGGAGTTCCGCGAGGGCGAGGCCCAGTCGCTGGTGCTGCACGAGCACCACACCCACACCGGCGAGGGCGAGGCGGGCACCGCGGGCGACCGCCTGGCCTGCGTCAGCGTGGACTTCTGACGGACCGGCGGTCCCCGGTCCGGTCCGGGGACCGCGCCACGGCTCAGTCCGGGACGACCCGGCGCAGCAGGAGCCGCTCCCCCAGCGCCCACGCACTGGAGGTCAGCAGGTACAGCCCCGCCGCCAGCGGCACGAACGCGGCGACCGCCACGGTCGTGAACTGCATGTAGGTCAGGAGGCCGGGGAGCTGGGGCCGGCCCGGGTCGGCCTCGGCGCCCGCCCGCATCGCGGGCAGCATGAGGTAGCGGCGGTTGGCCCAGGCCACGAGGGCGATCAGGGCCAGGAGTGCGGCGAACACGGCCGCCCCGCCCGCGCCGCCCGTCAGGGTCGCGCCCAGTTCGACGCCGCCGAAGGTGTGCGCGAGCATCTCCTCCTCACCGCTCCCCGCTCCGATGAACACGCCGTAGAGGGCGATCATGACGGGGACCTGGGCGAGGGAGGGCAGGCAGCCCGCCAGCGGGGAGGTGCCCGCCTCGGCGTAGACCCGGCGCTGTTCGGCGACGAGCCGTTCGGGGTTCCCGCGGTGCCGGGCGGTGATCTTCGCCAGCTGCGGGGCCAGGCGCGCGCGGGCCTTCTCGGCGCGGACCTGCACCACCCCGAGGGGGACGAGCAGGAGGCGCACGACCACGGTCAGGGCGACGACGGCCAGCCCGGCGGCCAGGCTTCCGGTGAGGGGGGTGAGCAGTGAGGTGAGGGCGGACAGGACGGTCGAGAGCAGGGTCATGGCGGCCGCGATCGGCCCGAGGCTGTACAAGGCGGGAAGGCCCTTCGTCCGGTGGGAGGGGAACAGACGTCGGGCCGCTCGTGACCGCGCCCGCACGGGGCGGAGCACACATCCGGGGCGCGGCGCGTGCGCGCACGCGCGAGCATGTCGGAGAAGGGGTCAGCGAGCGGCCGGAAGGGCCGCGCCGGGGGCTCTGGGACGGGGCCGTCCCGCCGCGTCGGGGTCACACAGGGTGAGTACGGGCAGGCGCGCGGACCTGCGGCGCATCGCGCGCACCGCGCCCGCGGCGGCGTCGCGCGCCGGGCAGGCCCAGGTGCCGCGCAGGACGTACCAGGCGACGGCCGCGCCGACGGCGGCGACCAGCAGCGCCAGGGAGCCGGGGACCGGCAGGAGTTCGGCGGGGACCACGCCCAGCATCAGGAACTCGAAGAACGCGAGAAGGAGGCTCACGGCGCCCTCACCTCCCCGTTCCGGTCGAACCGCATTCTACGCGCGGCGGCGGCGCCCCCACAACGCCCGGCCGCGCCCCGGGGCGTGCGGCAGCGGCGGCCGACGGGCGCAGAAATCCGCCGACACTCCGCCGGGGCTCCTCTCGGTTCTCGTGAAGCTGTAGCTAAATGACACAGAGTAACCAACTCCGTGCTCGCCGGGCGCCCCGTGCGGGCCGGCAGAGAAGGAGAGTTACCGTGCCGATCCGCCCTGCGAACCTCGCCACCATGTCCGCCACCATCGCCGGAGCGATCGCCGGGCTGTCGAGCAGACAGGACCAGGCTCCCCCGGTCCGGGTCACCTTCGAGTCCGGCTACCAGCAGACCGTGGAGAACGGGGGCTGCCGCACCCTCAAGACGGGGCAGGGGGGCGTCACCGGGATCTCCACGGAGAGCAGGGTCAAGTTCGCGCTCTTCGCGGGCACGAGCTGCCAGGGCAGCCGCGCGCTGGCCTCCGGACACGGCTCGGTGAGCTTCGGCGACCCGGTCCTGGCGGGCGCCATCGTCATCGGCTGAGGGCCGGGGCGGGCGCTCAGGCCCCCGCGGAGCCGCGGATCCGGGCGACGTCCGCGGGCAGGGCCTCCAGGACGTCCCCGGGAGAGCGCAGCACCGCGCCCGCGACCGCGTGGCCCAGGCCCAGCCGCTGTTCCACGGACAGTCCGTCCAGCAGGCCGGACAGGAAACCGGCGGCGAACGCGTCGCCCGCGCCCACCGCCTCGACCACGTCCACCGGCGGGGACGGCACGAACACCGCCCCCTCGGAGTCGAAGCAGGTCGCGCCGTGTTCGGCGTCCTTGACCACCAGGACCGGCACCTCGGGCAGCACCGCCCGCACGTCCTCGGCCGCCGGGGTGCCCCACAGCCGCTCGGCCTCGTCCCGGCCCACGAAGACCACGTCGGCGCGGCGGGCCAGGTCGAGCAGCACCGGCGCGGCGGTCCTGGCCCCCCACAGCGCGGGCCGGTGGTTGACGTCGAAGGAGCGCAGCGCGCCGTTCCCGGTCCGCCGGTCCAGCAGGTGCTCCACGAGCGCCGCGGCGCGCGCGGACAGGGCCGGGGTGATGCCGGACAGGTGGATCACCCGGGGGTCGCGCGCCCACACCCGCTCGGCGTCGGCGGCCGACAGCGCGGAGGCGGCCGAGCCGGCGCGGTAGTACAGCACGCCCGCGCCGCCGGGGCCGGTGTCCTTGACGTACAGGCCGGTGGGGCGCTCGGGGTCCACCTCCACGCCGGTCACGTCCGCGCCGCACCCGGCGACGGCACCGGTGACGATGCGGCCGAAGGGGTCGTCGCCGACGCGGCTGACCCAGGCGGCGGTGTGCCCCAGGGCCGTCAGGGCGACCGCCACGTTGGACTCCGCGCCGCCGGTGCCCACGATCAGCTTCGTTCCGGCCGCGAGCGCCTCGGCCGAGGCGAGCACCGCCATGGTCTCGCCGACGCAGACGGCGTCGGCGCTGCTGGTCGGCCCGCTCCCCGCGGGGGTCGGGTGCTCGCTCATCGGCGGTTCCTCCGGACGGATCGGCCGGGCAGGCGGTCGGTGCGGCGGCCGTCCCGGACGGTGAAGTCACCCGACACGAGGACGTGGTGGATGCCCCGGGGGGCCAGGCGCGGTTCCTCGTAGGTGGCGAGGGCGTCCACGGTGGCGGGGTCCAGGACCACCAGGTCGGCGACGGCGCCGGCCTGGATGACGCCGCGGTCGGTGAGGCCGAGTCTACGCGCGGGCCGGGAGGTGAGGTGGCGGACGCACTCCTCCAGCGTGAGCACGCCGAGTTCGCGCACGTAGTGGCCCAGGTAGCGGGGGAAGGTGCCCCAGCCGCGCGGGTGCGGCCTGGCGCCGACGAGGATGCCGTCGCTCCCGGCCGTGTGGGAGCTGTGTCGCATGATGGTGCGGATGTTCTCCTCGTTGCCCACTTGGAGCAGGCAGCCGCTGCGCAGCTCGTCGGCCACGAGCAGGTCCATGTAGAGGTCGCCGGGGAGTCGGCCGCGCGTGCGCGCGAGGTCGGCGACGGAGGATCCGACGGCCCAGGACAGCCCGGGGTCGGCGACGCCGGTGACGACGATGGCGGACCAGTCCATGGGGACGCCGTGGTTGCCGTCGGTGCCCTCCTCCTCGATCTCGCGCAGGACGCGCGCGCGGGTGGGGGCGTCGCGCAGGCGCTCCAGGGTGGCGGCGGTTCCGCCGACCTGCACCCAGCTGGGCAGCGGGGCGCCCAGGTGGGTGGCGCTGGCCCGGTAGGGGTAGCTGTCGAGGGTGACGTCGAGGCCGTAGTGGACGGTGGCCTCGTCGATGGCGTCCAGGACCTCGGGGGCGCGGCCCCGGTTCTGCGGGAAGTTGACGTGGCAGTGCGCCAGGTGCAGGGCGACCTGGGCGCGACGCGCGGTCTCCAGGCACTCGCGGTAGGACTCCACGACCCGGGAGCCGTAGTTGCGGTGGTGGGGGCAGTAGTAGCCGCCCGCGGCGCGGACGGGTTCGAGGAGGGCGACGATCTCGTCGTCGGTGGCGTACATGCCGGGGGTGTAGGTCAGGCCGGTGGACAGTCCGTGCGCGCCTTCGGCCATGCCCCGGGCGACGATCCGGCGCATGCGGTCGAGTTCGTCGTCGGTGGGCGGGCGGTCCTCGCCGCCCAGGACGGCCATGCGCACGTTGCCCTGGGGGACGAGGACGGCGGCGTTGACGGGGGCGCCCGCGTCGATCCGGTCGAGGTACTCGCCGACGGTGCGCCAGGAGTGGTCGAGGTCGGGTCGGCCGTTCCACGCGGCGAGCTGGGCGCGCAGCTCCCCGGCGGTGTCGTCGGTGACGGGGGCGTAGCCGAGCCCGTCCTGGCCCAGGACCTCCAGGGTGACGCCCTGGAGGGTCTTGGCCTCGTGCGCGGGGTCGGCGAGGACGGCCAGGTCCGAGTGGGAGTGCATGTCGACGAACCCCGGGGTGACCGCGAGTCCCTCCACGTCCACGACGGCGCCCGTGGTGCGCGCGCCGCCGGGTGGGACGATGTGGGCGATGCGGCCGTCGCGGAGGACGAGGTCGGCGCGGCGGGAGGGACCGCCGGTGCCGTCGACCACCAGTCCGCCGGTGAGTACGGTCTCGGAATGCACTGTTCCTCCGTTCGACGTACCGGTCACCCCGGCGCGGCGCGCGGCCGACCGGTGTCCGGTGTGGCCAAGATACGCTGCCCGGAAGAAAATTGGTAACTTTGTTGCCAGTAAAGCGCCCGTGAAACGGCACGGGCACCGGCGCGCGCACGCGCCGCCGGAGCAGACCAGCGAAGGAGTCCACGGATGTCCAAGAAGGCGGTCCGCACCGACAACGCCCCCGCTCCGGCCGGGGCGTACAGCCAGGGAGTGGTCGCGGGCGGGTTCCTGTACACCGCGGGCTTCGGCCCGCAGGAGCCCGAGACCGGCCGCGTGGCCCCGACCGTGGGCGAGCAGACCGCCCAGGTACTGGCCAACATCTCCGCCGTGCTCGCCGAGCACGGCCTGACGCTGGACGACGTCGTGAAGGCGACCGTCCACCTGGAGAACCTCAAGGCGGACTTCCCGGAGTTCAACGCCGTGTACGAGGAGCACTTCAGCGCCCCCTACCCCGTGCGCACCACCGTGGGTTCGGACCTGGCGAACATCCTCGTGGAGATCGACGTGGTGGCCAAGCTCCGGGACTGAGCCCCGCCCGGTCGGCCGGGGCCCGCGCGGGCCCCGGCCGACCGCCGGACGCCGCGGGCCGGTTCCGGTCAGGCCTCGCGGCGGGCGCGGACCACCAGGTCGTGGACGGTGTGGGTCTCCCCGTCCAGGACGGCCGTCCCCGCGCGGACCTCGTCGGCGAGCACGGTCCACTCCTCCCGGGGCAGGGCCGCCGCCACCTCGTCGCCCGTGTAGAACAGGTCCGGGTCCGGCGGGCGGGGCACGCCCTCCTCCAGGTCCCGGGGGTGGTGCGCGACGACCAGGAGTTCTCCCCCGGGCGCGACCGCCGAGGCCAGCGCGGCGAAGAACCGGGCGCGCCAGCGCTCGCGCAGGTGCATGAACTGCGAGGTCACCAGGTCGAACGCGTCCTCGTCCGGGGACCAGCGGGTCACGTCCGCCCGCTTCCAGGTGATGCGCCCGGGCACCTCCCCGCCCCGCTCTCGGGCGTGGGCGGCGCCCCTGTCCAGCGCCACGGTCGAGATGTCGAGCGCGGTCACCCGCCAGCCGCGTTCGGCCAGCCAGATCGCGTCGGCGCCCTCGCCGCTGCCCACGTCCAGCGCCCGTCCGGGTTCGAGGTCGGCCGCCTCGGCCACCAGGTGGCGGTTGGGCCTGCCGCTCCAGATCCGTTCCTGTGAGCGGTAGCGCTCGTTCCAGAAGTCCTCGCCCATCTCCTCGGGCAGGGAGTCCGCCGCGTGTTCACCGGTCATGTCGACCACCTCCGCGCCCCACTCTCCACGCGCGGTCCGCCGGGCGCGACGTTCTTTGCCGACCCGGCAAAACGTGTCGCCCGGGCGGACGGGACCGCCGGTGGTCACCGGCTCGCCGGCGCGTCCCCGTCGTCCTCGGCGAAGTCGTCCATGCACAGGTCCAGCAGCGCCTGGATCCGGTCCGTGAGCCGGTCGCGGTCGAGCGCGCGCAGGGCCGTGGCCCCCTCGACCACGCGCACCCGGGTCAGCCCCAGCATCACGGCCGAGAGCAGCGAGGCGTGCGCCCGGCCGTCGTTCCCGCCGAGGTAGACCGTCAGCGGGTCGATCATCGCGCTGGTGATCCGCCCCTGGTAGACCGCCTGGAGGTCGGGGTCGCCCGCGGAGTCGTCCAGCGCGCGCTGGAGCGCGGTGGCCTCGCCGTGCAGGCGGCTCACCGCGTGCTCGGCCAGGCGCCGGGTGAGGGTGGCGGTTTCGCCCTCGATCAGCCCCGGGAAGACGCCGTCCTCGCGCAGGAGTTCGGTCAGCAGTCCGCTCTTGGCGCCGAAGTAGCGGTTGATGAGCGCGACGTTGACCCCCGCGTGCGCGGCGATCATCCTCGACGACACCGAACCGTAGCCCTCGTTGGTGAACAGCTCCTTGGCGCTGGCCAGAATGCGGGCTCTGGTGGCCTCCCGCCCCCTCGTCGGCCCGGGGCCGCCTCCGGTTTCCTCCGGACGGTCCATCTGCGTACCCCTTGGCGGCTGCGGTCTGGCGGTCAGTACTCCAGGTTGACACTTCCGGAGAACCGACGCATACCGAAACGTGCGGAGAGATATGGATTTGACAGGTCAACAGTGTTTACATATACCTGAGGACAGGACGACGCCCCCGGCAGCACGCCGCGGGGCCTTTTGTGCGTCCGTGATCGGGGGCTTGTGTGGAACAGTCGTTGCGTGGAGGAGCCGGAGCCGGGGACACTCCCCCGGGCGTCGAACCCCGGGCGGTCGCGCGGACGCGGACCTGCGATGATCCCCTCACCGAAACACCGCTGACGGACTCCCCACCCGGGGACGCCCCACCCGGGGACGCCCCCGCGGCGGACGTCCCGGCCGTCTCCGCCGCCGACGAGGCCCCCGGGCTGCCCTCGCGCCGCGTGGTGCGCCGCATCATGGTCGGCCTGGTCCTGGCCATGCTCACCTCGATGCTCACCAACTCCATCGTGGGCACCGCCCTGCCGACGATCATGGGGGAGCTGGGCGGCCAGGACCGCCTGGCCTGGGTCGCCACGGCCGCCCTGCTCACGATGACGGCCTCCACCCCCGTGTGGGGCAAGCTCTCCGACGTCTGGGGGCGCAAGCTCCTCTTCCAGCTGGCCCTGGGCATCTTCATCGTGGCCTCGGTCGCCGCGGGCCTGGCGCAGGACATCAACTGGCTGATCGCGGCCCGCGCCCTCCAGGGGCTGGGCGTC
The DNA here is from genome assembly GCF_000092985.1 of Nocardiopsis dassonvillei subsp. dassonvillei DSM 43111. GTDB lineage: Bacteria > Actinomycetota > Actinomycetes > Streptosporangiales > Streptosporangiaceae > Nocardiopsis > Nocardiopsis dassonvillei. The sequence continues at coordinate 681,702 of NC_014211.1, read as the reverse complement.
GGCGGTCTGGCCACACTGCCCAACATCATCCTGGGAGACGTGGTCCCGCCCCGCGAGCGCGGCCGCTACAGCGGACTCATCGGCATGGTGTTCGGGGTGTCCACCGTGCTGGGGCCGCTGGTGGGCGGGTTCCTGGTGGACAGTCCGCTCGGCTGGCGGTGGTGCTTCCTCATCACCGTGCCGCTGGCCCTGTTCGCCTTCGTCGTCATCCAGTTCATGTTCACCATGCCCTTCGTCCCCCGCCGCGACGCGCCCGTGGACTGGCTGGGCGCCGGGCTGATCTTCAGCGCCGCGAGCACCGTGATCGTGCTGCTCAGCCTGGGCGGCACACAGTTCCCGTGGAACTCGCCGCTGTCCTACGCCCTGGGCGCCGGGGCCCTCCTGCTCACGGCCGCGGCCGTGGTGGTCGAGCGGCGGGCGCGGGAGCCGATCATCCCGGCACGCCTGTTCGGCGACCGGACGTTCGTACTGTCCTCGCTCGGGTCGGCCTGCGTCGGGATGATGATGTTCGGCCTGATCATCTACATGCCGCAGTACCTCCAGATGGTGCACGGCATGACGCCGACCGTGTCGGGCCTGATGACGCTGCCGCTGGTGGCTTCGTTCCTGCTCACCTCGATCGGCTCCGGCTACGCGGTGGGCGGCAGCGGCCGGTGGAAGGCCTACCCGGTCACGGGCATGGCCCTGTGCCTGTTCGGGTTCGCCGCCCTCAGCCTGGCCTATCTGGACACCGGGCTGACCACGGTGGTCGCGGGCCAGGTGATGGTCGGCCTGGGGCTGGGCCTGTGCATGCAGATCCTGCTGCTGGCGACGCAGAGCGCCCTGCCCCTGGCGGACATGGCCACGGGCACGGCCTCGGTCGTGTTCTTCCGCAACCTGGGCGGCGCCACCGGCGTGGCCGCGTTCGGCGCGGTGATGGTGGGACGGCTCAACGGCGAGCTGGCCCAGGCGTCGGCCGACGCGCGGGCCCGGGTGGCGGCGGACGCCGCGGCCGGGACCGACTCGGGGGCGCGGGAGCTGTCGGTCGGGCTGTCGGAGGCGGCCGAGGCCGCGCAGGGCTCCCCCGAACTGGTGCACTCGCTGCCGGAGCCGGTCCGCGAGGTGGTCGTGGGCGCCTTCGACCACGCCATGCAGGGCGTGTTCCTGGCGGGGATCCCGATCGCCGTGATCGGGCTGGTCACCGTGGTGTTCATGCGGGGTGTGCCGCTGAGCGGGGGCTCGGCGGCCAAGCGCTGACGCCCGCGGGTCACAGGTAGCGGCGGAAGCCCTCGGCGGAGCTGTCGAAGCCCAGCGCGGTGTGGAACCGGTGGACGTCCTGGCCGTTCTCGTGCGCCAGCAGCTCCACCTTGTAGCACCCGGCCCGCGTGGCGCGGTCGAGCGCGTCCTCCATGAGCGCCCGGCCGATGCCCCGGCCCCGGGCCAGGGGGTCGACCACGAGGTTGTCCACCACGGCCCAGGGCTGGGCGTCGTGGGTCAGGTTGGCCACGACCAGCAGGTCCAGGGTGCCGATGATCTGGCCGCGTTGCTCGGCGACGAGGATCGTGCGGTCGGGGTCGTTCTCCATCCGCGTCCAGGCGCGTACGGCGGCGGAGGACATGCGAACGTGCGCGCTCTGCGCGTGGGTGGTGTCGCCGAGTTCCCTGAGAAGACGCAGAATCGCACCGAGGTCCGACCGGATGGCCGCGCGGATAATCATGGCTGTCGGCATCGTAGCCGACAGCCTGCGACAAGGCGGACGTCACCCTACATCGGGCCACAAAACGCCGGGGGCGGGGACGTGGTCCCCACCCCCGGATCGCGTTCCGGACCGGTGCGCCGCGAGGGCTCGCCGCGGGCCCGGAGAGGACTGGCCGGGGAGGGCTCCCCGGGCGCTCCCGTCCGGGCGGAACCGCGGGGTCAGGGCTTGCGGATGACCCGGACGCCGTCCTCGCCCTTGGGCGGCTGGTTGTGGCCGGACTCCGGGTGGCGGTAGATACCGGTGATGCCCGGATCGCCGCCCTGCTCCTGGCCCTTCTGGCCCTGCTGCGGACCGGACTGCGGCTGCTGCGGGCCGGGCTGCGGCTTCTGGTCGCCCTCGGGGGCGGGACCGGTGAAGCGGGCGCCCTGCGGGGGGCGGGGAGCGGACTGGGCCTGGTCCTTCGGGGAGGAGTTCCCCGCCGGGTCCTGGCCGGTCTGCTCCGGCTTGGCCACCGGCCTGATGCGCACGGTCGCCTCGTCCGGCTGCTGCTGGAGCGGAGGCAGCTTGGTGGTGGCCTCGTCCTTGTCCCCGGGCGCGTCCGGGGCCGGCTTGGCCGGAGCGGGCGCGGCCGCCTCGGGGCGGGGCTGGGGCCGGGAGGGCTCCGCGGCGCGCTCGGGGGCCTTGGCCGCCGCGGCGGGCTTGGCCGGGGCCGGCTTGGCCGGGGCGGACGCGGCGGCCACCTCGTCGCGGGAGAGCCCGCTCTCCAGCGCGCCCGCCTTGTCCTCGGCCGCGACCAGGTCGGCCAGGGTCGAGTGCATGTCCTTGAGGCGGCGCAGCGCCTCGGCGTGCGTGGCGGTGAGGGTGGCGAGCCTGCGGTCCGCGGTGTCGTGGATCTTCTTCGCGCGCGCCTCGGCCTCGTTCAGGCGGCGCTCGCCCTCCTGCTTGGCCTGTTCCCGGAGCTGGTCGGACTCCTTCTTGGCGCTGTCGACCATCGAGTGGGCCTCCGAGCGCGCGGAGGACAGGATCCGCTCGGCGTGCTCCTCGGCGTCCTTGCGGTACTTGGCGATCTCGTCCTGGGCCTTCTTCTCGGCCTCCTTCACCTCGGACTCGACCTTGGAGCGGCGCTCCTGGGCCTCCTCCTCGGCGATGCGCAGGATCTCGGCCATGCGCTCGCTGATCTGCTCGTGCTCCGGCTTGACCTGCGCCTTCTCGCGGGCGATGGCGAGGTCGCGCTTGTACTGCTCCAGCTCGTCGTCCAGCCGCTGGAGGCGCTCGCGCAGACTCTTGACCTGGTTGTCCGTCCGCACGAAGTAGTCGTCGACGTGCGCCTTGTCGTAGCCGCCCTTGCGCACCGTCGGAAACCTGTCCTGCTGGAGTCCGCCGCCCGGCAACATATCGCTCATGTGCCCTTCATGTCCTTACACCGTTGTGACTGTACGACGCAGAAGGTGCGAGTTGACCCGTACCCATTGTCACCACGACACCTGACCGGTCTCGTTAGCGACATACGCCCGATAGTGCCCTTTTCTGCATACCGGCTCGACCGCCTGGGGGCACCGGTCGGGAGCGGAGCGTAACGCCGTGGACACCGTCCAGGCGACCAAGGTAGACACGCGCGGCGCGGCCGCGTCAAGATCCCCGACCGGACATCGCCGTGCGGACCCCGGTCACGTTCTTACTAAGGTATGCGCGATCATCCCCGTACGGGGGCAGAGCGGTCAACTTCCCGCTGATCCGCCCCCTCCCGGGGGAGACGGACACGGCGGTACGAGACGCAGGGAGGGCCACGAGATGGACAACGGCCGCACGGAAGGCGGGCCCGCGGGGCCCCGCGTGGGCGGAGCGGACTTCGGACGACCGGAGGTCCACCCGAGCGCGTGGATCGCGCCCGGCGCGGTGGTGGTCGGCCGCGTGCGCCTGGGCGCCCGGAGCAGCGTGTGGTACGGGTCGGTGCTGCGCGCCGACACCGAGGACGTCGTCGTCGGTGACCGGGTCAACATCCAGGACCAGTGCGGCCTGCACTCCGATCCCGGTGAGCCCGTGATCCTGCACGACGACGTGAGCCTTGGCCACAAGGCGATGGTGCACGGCGCGGTCGTGGAGGAGGGCGCGCTCATCGGCATCGGCGCCATCGTGCTGGGCGGCGCCCGCGTCGGCCGGGGCGCCCTGGTCGCGGCGGGCTCCCTCGTGCCGCCGGGCAAGACCGTCCCGCCGGACACGCTGTGGGCGGGGGTGCCCGGCAAGGTGGTGCGTGAGCTCAACGACAACGACCGGCTGGTGCTCCAGCACACTCCGGCCCACTACGCGGCGCTCGCCGCCCAGCACCAGGACGTCACCTGGGCCTAGCGCCACGCCGGGTGGGGACGAAAGTCGTGCCCGGGGCACCCGGCGCGGTGGCCCGAAAGCACCGCGCCCGCCCAGGTGGGGCCCCCTCCTGGCTAACCCGGGTGACTCCGCCGCCTGGTCCTCACGGGTCATGCGCACCGGCCCGCCCTGCGCGTAGCCTGGTACTCCTCACGTCCGCGTGGGTCCGGATCCGTCGCACCCGTACCCACGGCACTCCGGCGCGGGGTGTCCCGTCCTGCCGCGACACCGTTGTCTCAGGGGGTGAGCTCACGTGAACCACAGCCTCGACCTGCACGACCACCTCCACGACCACGTCGCGCTGGACGAGATCGAACTGTACGCCGAGGTGCTCATCGCGGTGGCCGACGCCGACCGCCCGCTCAGCCCCGAGGAGATCGACCGGGTGCTCGGGCTGTCCGGGACGCCCGCGGTCCCCGCCGAAGCGGCCCGTCCCGGCGGCCCCCTTCCCCGCGGCGGGTCCGGACCCGCCGACGGGACGGCGAACGTCCACGACCCGGTCCCCGAGCAGCCTCCCCGGGCGGCGGGCCCCGTGCCCGGCCACGTCGTCCGACCGCGCGACGAGGACCCCGGCACGCGGCGCTCGTGGTCCACCGATCCGCTCCCGGCCGAGTACCGGCTGCCGCCCGCGGTGCTGCCCGCGCCCCGCGACGTGCCCGAGCCCCACGTCCTGTGGTCCCCGCTGCCCCTCGCCCCCTGGCACGTCTGAGGCCGTCCGTCCCCTCCCCGCCCACGGCCGGGAGGCCCCTCCGGCCTGCCCGGGGGGACGGAGTCCGGCCGCACCGGCTGACCGCGCCGCCCGCGACCGCGTCGTCCATCCGCGCTGCCGGGCGGCGCCACCCGGCCGCGTTGTCCATTCGCACTGCCCAACCGAGCTGACCGACCGCGCTGTCCGGTGGCGGCCCGATCCGGCCACGGCGGCCCGTCTCCGCGCGCCCCGGTCTGGGTAGTGCTTCTGTGGGCCCCGGCCCCGGGAACCCCCCAGCAGCACACAGGAGCCCCTGATGCCACCAGGACCGGACAGGCCGGACCGCGGCGACCGACACCGCGTCGGTCCGCGCCCCCGCACGGACGGCCGCGAGCCCGACAACGCCCGTCGGGTCACCCTCACCATCGCCCTCGTCGTGACCTTCGCCTTCCTGCTGGCCACCGCGGCCGGACTCGGCTGGTTCCTCTCCGACGGCGGGCCCCTGTCCGGTTCGGCTCCGGAGTCCGCCGAGGAGGGCGGCGACGCGGCCGACGGCGGAGGCGGCGCAGGGGACACGGAGGACACCCCGCGGGACCCGGCGGACGGCGGGGACACCGCCGCGGACCCCCCGGCCGGACTGGCCTACGAACTCCCCGGTGAGGAGTGGCACAGACTCGGCGACGGGGAGGTCCCCTCGGAGTACACCTCCTACGCGGTCCTCGGCCCGGCCGAGGACCCGGACGCGGTCATCGTCACCGGCACCGAGGAACTCGGTTCGGTGGAGCCGATCGCGGTGGCCGGGGTGCGACTGGCCGTGGACTTGGCCGCCGACCTGGCCGCCGAGGGCGGCGTGTGGGCCGAGCCCTCCGGGCAGACCGACGTGGACGGGCTGCCCGCCTTCGGGGCGACCATGGGCAGCGACTCGGGGGACACCTACGGCCGCTTCGTGATCGTGGAGCTGGACGACGGCCGGGGCGCGTTCATGCTCGGGGTGAACACCGCGGGCGGGGAGGGCGCCAGCGAGGACATCGACACGGCCTTCGACTCGGTGGGCACGCGCTGAAGCGGCACGTCAGAGCGGCAGGACGGCGCGGAGCAGGAAGCCCCCCTCCGGAGTGCGGGCCGCGGAGAGGGTGCCGCCGCCCATGGCGACCCGCTCGGACAGACCGGCGAGCCCGTTGCCCGACTCCCTCCCGTCCTGGCCGCCGCCCCGGGCGCGGTCGTTGAACACCTCGACCACGAGCGTCCGGGGGCCCACGGCGCTGTCGCGGGCGAGGGTGAAGCTGATCTGGCACTCGTTGGCGTCGCTGTGCCGCAGGACGTTCGTGCCGCCCTCGCGCACCACCCAGGCGGCGAGCGCGGCGGTCCGCGGCGGCAGGTCCAGCCCCTCCAGCCCGGTGGCGACCGCCCTGGTTCCCCCCGCGTCGAGCACCGCGCGGACGGCCTCCGTCTCGCCCGCCAGGTCGACCTCCCGGTAGCCGCTGACCGCCGACCTCACCTGTTGGAGCGCCTGTCTGGCGAGCACCTGCACCTCCGCCATCTCCGCGCCCGCCCGCTCGGGGTCCCGCTCCACGAGCCGTCCGGCCAGCTGGGCCTTGACCGCGAGCGCGGAGAGGCTGTGCCCGAGCAGGTCGTGCATGTCGCGGGCGAAGCGGAGCCGCTCCTCGCTCACCGCGAGCTGGGCGCGGGCCCGCTGTCCCGCGACGGCCTCGCGGCTGATGTCCCACAGCCAGATCATGGAGAGCGAGGCCCCGGCGAACATCAGCCCGCTGAAGACCATCACCAGCCACACCAGCAGGTAGAGGAGCGGCTGGAACTGCGTCTCGAACCCGTAGAACGGGACCGCGAGCCAGGGCAGCGCCAGCAGGGCGGCTGTGACGTACGCGCTGCGCCTGCGCGGGGCGAGGAAGACCCCGGTCCCCCACCACGCGGCCAGGAAGAACACGGTGTTGATCGGCTCCTGGAGGCACAGGACGACCACGACGATCAGGCCGAGCGAGGTCCAGTAGGCGCGCGGGTCCGGCTTGCGCCGACCGTCCAGCCTGGCCCGGAGCATCACGATCAGCAGCACGGCGATCGGCACGGAGGCGACCACCCCGGTCAGGGAGCGCCACAGGGGCCAGTCCGAGGCCGCGGCCGTGACGACGTCCACCAGGGGCATCCCCACGACGAGCAGCGCGGTGAAGCCCACCGAGACGATGACGATGCGCCGGGCGAAGCGGACCCTGCGGTCGCCCTCCCGGTCGGAGGCCGTGTACTCGGCGGAGGGCGTGCCGTGATCGCTCAACGTGACTCCTCGGTGTGTCGGGTCCCGTCGGGCAGCGGGAGGACGGCTCTGAGCAGGAAACCGCCGTCGTGGGTACGGTTCGCCGACAGTGTGCCACCCTCCCGTACGACACGTTCGGAGAGCCCGGCCAGACCGCTGGCCGAGGCCGCGCCGTCCTCCGGGCCGCCGCGCGCCCGGTCGTTGGACACCTCGACCACCAGTGCCCTCCCCCCGTGCCCGGCTTCCCCGTCCACGGAGAAGGAGATCCGGCAGCGGCGGGCGTCGCTGTGCCGCAGGATGTTGGTGGCCCCCTCGCGCACCACCCAGGCGGCGATTCCGGCCGCGGCCGGGAACTGTTCCGGGGCCGCCGTTCCGGTGACGACGGTCTCGGTGCCGTTGGCGCGCAGGACCGCGCCGATCGACTCCACCTCCGCGGCCAGGTCCACACCCCGGTAGCCGCTGACCGCCGACCTCACCTGCTGGAGCACCCGGCGGGCCAGTTCGTGGACCTCCTCGATCTCGGCCGCGGAGCCCGCCGGATCACTCCCCAGAAGCAGTTCGGCCCGTCTGGCCCTGACAGCGAGCGTGGTCAGGCCCTGGCCGATCACCCCCTGCATGTCCTGGGCGAACCGGAGCCGCTCCTCGCTCACCGCCAGCCGGGTGCGGGCGTGCTCCCCCTCCAGAGCCTCGTTCGTGGCCTCCCACAGGCGGAACATGGTCAGGGCGACGAACCAGATCACGAGGGTCCAGCCCACTGAGAACAGGCTGGAGAACACCAGCACGAAGAGGGGTATGTCCACCAGTGTGACGGACAGGTGCAGCCAGGGCAGCACCAGCAGGGCGAGGCCGACGAGGAGGGAACGCCTCCAGGGGGCGGAGAAGGCCGCCACCCCCCACCAACACGTGCAGGTGAGGAAGACGTACGGAGTGACCTGCATGAGGAGGCACGCCAGGAGGAGCAGGGCGAGCGAGCCCCAGTAGAGCCGGGGGTCGGCGATCCTCCTCCCGTCCACCCGGCTCCGGATCATGCACAGGCACAGCAGCGCGCACAGCAGGGCGACCGCGGTGGACACCGCGGGAGGCCAGGTCCTGAACCCGTCCTCCGAGCCGACGGAGCGGGCCCCGGACAGGAGCAGTTCCATGAACGGCGCGAAAGGCACCATCAGCGCCAGCGAGCCCAGCGTCCACAGGATGCACCACCGCGCGAACCGGAGCCTGCGCAGGAAACGGGGGTTCGTGCCCGCGTCGGCCCCTGGAACGGGAGAGGGGACCGCCGAGTCCGCCGTCCCGTGCCCGGCGGTGAACGTGTCCTGGGAACCCACCGCTCCTCCTCTCCTCCGCGCCGCTGCGGCCGCCGGCTCCTCTCCGGCCGCCGTCGGCCGCACCACAACCACCGTAGAAGCCGCGGACCCCCTCCGAACGGTTGTCCACAGGCCTTTCCGGACCCGCACGGGAGAAGGCCGGGGCAGGCCGTCCGTCCCCGGCCTCCCCGGCGCCCCGCGCCCGCCCTACGGCTGGCGGGGGTCCCACCTGAAGTAGCGGCGCACCAGCAGGGCCAGCACCGCGATCCAGGCGAGCATGATCCCGATGGAGGGCAGGGCCGCGACCCACAGGGCGAGGTAGCCCTTCTCCTCCCCGTCCCCGAAGCCCCGGAAGGCGTCGTAGCCGGAGTAGGCGGTCTGCGCCATCTCCCCGGCGGGGACCGACGGAACGAAGCCGATGATCACGCGAGCGGTCTCCGGCAGGAACTCCAGCGGGATGAGTCCGCCGCCCACGAACAGCAGGACCAGCATGGGCAGCATCGAGATCATCTGGGCGGACTCGGCGTTGCGGACGATCGGGGTGATGAGCAGCCCCATCAGGGAGAACATGACGGAGCTGAGGACGACCGCGACGGCGAGCATCAGCGGGTCCCGGGGAAGGCTGCCGAAGAAGACCAGGACCAGGGCGGCCACCACCACCGTGATCGCCAGGGAGAAGACCACCACGGCCCCGATGACGCCGCCGAAGACCGCCGACTGGGGCACCCCGCTGACCCGCAGCCGCTTGAGGACCAGGGACTCCCTCCGCGCGGTGAACACGTTGGAGGGGTGGCCGACGCCCAGGATGAGCCCGATGGAGCCGATGGTGGCGACCATGGCCATCTGCCCCATCCCGAAGCCGGGGACGACCTCGTCATTGGGGAGGTTCGTGGTCATGAAGGCGAAGAAGAGCGGCAGGGCCAGGTACATCCAGGCGGTCTTGTACCGGGCGAACAGGGTGAACTCGGTTCGGGCCAGGCGGACGGCCTGCCTGGCCCAGCTGACGCCGGGTCGGACGCCGGGTCGGACGCCGGTGGCGTCGGTGGCGGGGGCGGCGGTGTTCGCGGTCATCGCGGTGTCTCCTCGAAGGACTGTGCGGGGCAGGGGGGCACGGAGCGCTGCGGCGCGCGTCAGACCAGGTCGGCGGCGCCGTCGGCGACCCGGAGGAACACGTCCTCCAGGGAGGCGCTGCGCACCTGGAGGCTGCGCAGGACGGTGCCGTTCTCCACGGCCCAGGACATGAGCGCGGCCACCGCGTGGTGCGCCCGCTCCTCGACGTCCCCCCGCGTGACCGTGTAGGTGGCCCACAGCGCCTGGCCGCGCGTCTCCACGGAGACGTCCGCGCCCTCGACGCGGGGCAGGTCGGCGGTGCGCACGTTCGGGGGCAGCACGAAGCTCACCCGGTCGCCCCAACCCGCGAGGACCTCCTGGATCGTCCCCTCCACGCGGACCTCGCCGCGGTGCATGATCGCCAGCCGGTCGGCGAGCCGCTCGGCCTCCTCCAGGTAGTGGGTGGTGAGCAGGACCGCCACCCCCTCCCGCTTGAGGTCGTTGACGATGCGCCAGGTCTCGATGCGGCCCTCGGCGTCCATGCCGGTGGTGGGCTCGTCCAGGTACAGGACCTCGGGCCTGGTCAGCAGGGCCAGCGCCAGGTCCAGGCGGCGCTTCTGCCCTCCGGACAGCTGGCGGACCGCGACCCCGCGCTTGTCGGCGAGGCCGACCAGCTCCAGCGTCTCGTCCGTGTCCCTGGGCGCGGCCGCGAGGTCGCGGGCCAGGTGCAGGGTCTCGGCGACGGTCAGGTCCTCCAGCAGGCCGCTGCCCTGGAGGACGGCGTTGGTGCGCTCCCGGACTCCGGCGGGCTGGCCGTAGGGGTCGAGGCCGAAGACCCGGACACTGCCGGAGCTGGGGCGGCGGAAGCCCTCCATCGTCTCGATGGTGGTGGTCTTGCCCGCGCCGTTGGTCCCGAGGAGGGCGAAGAGCTCGCCGGGGTGGATCTCGAAGGAGACCCCCTTGACCGCCTCGAAGTCGCCGTAGTGCTGGTGGAGGTCGCGGACGACCACCGCCGGGCCGGTGGCGTCCTGTCGGCCGGGGCCGGTCGCTGCGGTGCTCGCTGTCGTCGTCATGTCCCCAGGTTCCCGCGGAACGGCTCACACGGAACAGACGCCGTTATCACCGGCCGCACGGGGGAACCTACCGGCGCGCGCACTGACAAATGTCATCGGGCCGGTGCGGCGGCCGCTGGTGGGCGGTCGTGGCCGCGCCCTCGGACCCCTCGGCCGCGCCCGCCTTCCGGTGGCCGCTCATCCGCGGTCGTAGCCCTGGGGGACGGGGTGTCCGGCCAGCCGGTGCACCTGGACGGCGACGTCGTCGGGGGTGCGCGCCGGGCGGGTGAAGGGCAGGTGTACGTCGTGGTGGCCCCGCGCGGTCTCCACCCGCAGCCGCAGCCCGAGGCGGTCCACGCCCAGGGGCCTGGGTCGGCCTCCGCGCGCGGCGCCGGAAGCGGCGGCCAGCAGGTCGCCCACCAGGTCCGGGTGGTCCTCGTCGAGGTGGCGCAGCCAGGGCGCCTCCCAGAGGCAGAACGGGTCGGGGCGCGCGGCGGCCAGTTCGGCTGGATCGAGCACGTGGGCCCCGTCGTGGTCGGACTGGACCACCAGGGTGGTGCGCAGGACCACCATCGTCAGGCCGTACCCGATCTCCAGCAGCCGGTCGTCGGTGGCGGCCTCGGGCAGCCGGGCCGCGCGTACGCGGGCGTGGGCGTGCTCCAGGGCCTCCACGGCGCCGCTCACCCACAGCACCGCCCGCACCCTGTCGCGCATCAGCACGGGTGACAGGTCGGTGAACTCCGCCATCACCACGGGGCCCCTGGGACGGGGGTCCGTGAGCGGGTGGCCGTCGGGCAGCAGGAGGCTCACGGCGCCGTCGGCGTGCACGTGGCAGGGGGCTTCCTCCAGGTACACGGTCCCCGCCTCGCCGAACCGGTCCGAGGCCGCCGCCACGGTCACCGGACCGCCGCGGGCCAGGGTGGAACGGGCGCGATCGGCGGGAGGAGGAACGGGGGCGTTCACGGGCGACCACCTCGAATAGAAGACAGTCAGGTAAGGCTAACCTAAATCACCCTTCCCTGGAAGCCCCTCCCCCGCACCGCGTCCACGGGGGCGGTACCGGTGCGGGCGGTGGCCGGGGCCGCGAACGCCGCCCCGCACCGCGCTCACCGGGGCGGTACGGCCGCGCGAAGGGAAGAGGGAAACGGCCCTGAGCGACCACGAGGCCATCGCGGTGGCGCTGCCGACGGGGCCGCACCGCACACGGGAGGCGGCCGCAGGAGCCTCCACCTTCCCGGCGCCCCCGCCCCCGCGGGCCGTCCCGACTGGCGCCCGCACCGACGGCGCGGACGTTCCCCGCACGGGACGCCTGCCCGTACGGGACGTCTACCCGCGTGTGACCGCCGCGACCGCCGCCTCCACCGCGGCGCGCTGGGCGTCCAGCGGGGAGCCCGGGGGCTGGCGGACGGCGCTGAGCCAGATCCCGTCCACGAGGACCAGCAGGAGTTCCACCAGGGCGTCCGGGTCCTGCCCGGGGGCCAGTTCCCCCTGCTCGCCCGCCCAGCCGACGGCGGCGCGCAGAGCGGCGCGGGCCCGGACGTCGAACCCGGCCAGGACCTCCGCGAACTCGGCGTCCACGGCCGCGCGGGCGTAGAACGCCGACCAGACGCGGGCCTCGGCCAGGCGCTCGTCGTCGGTCGGCAGCAGGTCGGTGAGCACCTGCCGCAGCCCCTCGGCGAAGGACAGCAGCCCCGGGCCGATCCGCACCCGGGCGAGCCGCGCGGCGACCGCGTCGACGACCTCGTGCATGGCGAAGAGGAGAAGCGCCTCCTTGGTCCCGAAGTCGCGCTGGACGGCTCCGACGGAGAGTCCGGCCTCGGCCGCCACGGTGCGGATGCTGACACTCTCCAGGCCCTCGCGGGCGGCGATCCGGTGCAGGGCGGCGGCCACCTGTCGGCGGCGTCCGTCCTTGTCCACGTACCTGGGCACGGCCACATTCTGACACACCCCCCGTTCTGATACGTTCGTATCGATACGGACGTATCGAAAGAGTTCTCGAAGGGGAGACCATGGACCGACGGAACCGCGCCGCCGCGGCCGCCCGCTGGCTGGCGACCGCCCTCGCGGGCACGACCGCGCTTGTCGGCGCGGGCGCCGCCGCGCTCGTCCTGCTGCCGCCGCCCTCCTGGGACGCGTGGCAGTACGGACTGCTGGTACTGGAGTTCAGCCTGGTGTTCGCCGCCCTGGCCGTCGTCGGCCTGGTCCCGGCCCTGTTCGCGGCGGGGAGGCCGCGCCTCCGCGAGGGCACCGGGCGGCGTCCGGACGCGGGAAGCAGGGGAGCGGTGTGGCGTCGGCGCCTCGCCGCGGCGGCCGCCACGGCCAACGGCGCGGTACTGGTCGCCGCGCTCGTCCCGCCCGGGACGATCTGGTCCACCGCACACGCGGAGGGAGCCCGGCTCGACCTCGGCGAGTACGCCGCCGGACTCGCCACCAGCGCCGACCGCGCACCCGAGACCCGCGTCTACCTGCGCACCGGCGAGTCGGCGGTCGGGGACGCCTCCGACCCGCAGGACCTGGAACTGGACGTGTGGGAGCCCGAGCGGCGGCGGGGGGACGCCCCGCCACCGATCGTGGTGAACGTCCACGGAGGCGCGGACGACCTGCCGCAGAGCCTCCTGCCCCGCTGGGACGTGTGGCTGGCCGACAACGGGCACGTGGTGTTCGACGTCGACTACCGCTACTTCCCCGACGGCGACTGGTCGGTGCCGGTCTCCGACGTCAAGTGCGCGATCGGCTGGGCCCGCGAGCACGCCGCGGAGTACGGGGCCGACCCCGGCCGGATCGCCGTCACCGGCCAGTCGGCGGGCGGCCTGCTCGCCCTCCTGGCCGCGTACAGCTCGGACGAGGAGATCCCCCCGAGCTGCGACGTGCCCGACACCGGCGTCGACGCGGTCGTGGCCTGGTACGCGGTGGCCGACGGTACCGCCGAGGCGCCCGAGCTGCCCTGGCGCCAGCGCAACTCCCCGATGGGCGGCGACCTCCTGGAGGAGAGCGAGCGCCTGATGGGCGGCTCCGTGGCGGAGCTGCCCGAGGAGTACGCGATGAGCTCGCCCATCACGTACGTCTCGCCGGAGGTTCCGCCCACGATGCTGATCACGCCCGGCCACGACCTGTTCGTGGGCCCGGAGGACAACCGCCGCCTCGCCGCCCGGCTCGACGCGGCCGGGGTCCCGCACCGGCACCTGGAGATCCCCTGGGCGGAGCACATGTTCGACCTCAACTGGGGAGGGTTCGCCAGCCAGGTCACCCGGCACGGCCTGGACGGGTTCCTCGACGAACACCTCGCCGCCTCGCCGTGAGCGGTTCCGCCCCCGGTCCGGAAGTGCCCCCGCCCCCGGCCATGAGCGGCGCCGCCTCGGCCCTGTGAACGGCTCTGCCCCCGGTCGCTGAACGGCTCCTCGCCGTCAGCGGTTCCGGCCATCCCCACGAGCCGTCACGGTCCGGAGCGCGCGGTCGGGACACGGAGTCCCGGGCACGGTGCCGCGCCGGACCGCCGGTGAACGGCGCAGGGGCCGGGGAGCCGACCGTGCGGTCGGCTCCCCGGCCCCTGCGCGGGCTCGGTGCCCTGGTCCGGACCTCGCGTCAGCCCTGGGCGTCGGCGGTCTCGGCCTCCTCCTTGGGGGCCTCGCCCCGGACCGAGCGCAGCAGCAGCTGGGAGACGTCCACGACCTCCAGCGTCTCCTTCGCCTCGCCCTGCGACTTCTTCTCGTTGATCGCGTCGCCGAGCATGACCTGGCAGAACGGGCACGCGGTGGAGACGGTGTCGGGGTTGGTGGTCAGCGCCTCGTCCACCCGCTCGGTGTTGATGCGCTTGCCGATCCGCTCCTCCATCCACATGCGGGCGCCGCCGGCGCCGCAGCAGAAGCCCCGCTCCTTGTGGCGGTGCATCTCCTGCGTCTTGACCCCCGGCACCTGCGCCATGATGTCGCGCGGCGGCGTGTATACCTTGTTGTGGCGGCCCAGGAAGCAGGGGTCGTGGTAGGTGATGTTCTCCTCCACGGAGTTGACCGGCGTGAGCCTGCCCTCCTCCACGAGCTTGGCCAGCAGCTGGCTGTGGTGCACGACCTCGTAGGTACCGCCGAGCTGCGGGTACTCGTTGGCGAGCGTGTTGAAGCAGTGCGGGCAGCTGGCCACGATCTTGGTGACACCGGCCTCGTTCAGCGTCTCCACGTTCTGCTGGGCGAGCATCTGGAAGACGTACTCCATGCCCAGGCGGCGCGCGGGGTCACCGGTGCAGGCCTCCATGCCGCCCAGCACGGCGAACTCGACGCCCGCCATGTCGAGCAGCTCGGCGATGGCCTTGGTGGTCTTCTTGGCGCGGTCCTCCAGGGCACCGGCGCAGCCGACCCAGAACAGGTACTCGGTGCCCTCGGGGAGCTTGTCCTCGACGACCTGCACCTCGACCGGGTTCTCCTCCCGGGAGGCCAGCTCCTCGATCCAGTCCATGCGCCGGTCCTCGGCCATGCCCCACGGGTTGGCCTTGTTCTCCAGGTTCTTGAGGAGCGTGTTGGCCTCGGACGGGAAGTTGGACTCGACCATCACCTGGTAGCGGCGCATGTCGAGGATGTGGTCGATGTGCTCGATGTCCACCGGGCACTGCTCGACGCAGGCGCCGCAGTTGGTGCAGGCCCACAGCTCGTCGGGGTGGATGACGCCGTTCTCCTCCTCGGTGCCGACCAGCGGCCGGTTGAGGAGGGCGAGGACGTCCACGCCCGCGTGGCTCTCGTCGGGCTTCTCGGCGAGGGTCTCCTCGGTGATGCCCTGGAGCAGGTACGGGGCCTTCTCGTAGGTGTGCTGCTGGAGGTCGAGGATGACCTTCTTGGGCGAGAGCGGCTTGCCCGTGTTCCAGGCGGGGCACTGGGACTGGCAGCGCCCGCACTCGGTGCAGGTGGTGAAGTCCAGGAGGCCCTTCCAGGTGAAGTCCTCCAGCTTGCCCGCGCCGAACGGGTCCTCGTCGGGGTCAGCCTCCTCGAAGTCGAGGGGCTTGGTGCCGGACTTGTCCATCATCTGCTTGGCCGCGCCCAGGGACGGGGACCCGTCGGCGTTGCGCTTGAAGTAGATGTTGACCGGCGCGAGGAAGCGGTGCCAGCCGATGCCCATGGTGAGCACGCGGGCGATGACCACGAAGAACAGGTAGCTGATGATCAGCTTGAACGCGGCGACCAGCGCGATGGCGGGCTCGGCGACCGCGGGGTCGCCGGGCAGGATCGCGCCGAGGCCGGTGGAGATCGGCGTCGCCCAGGCCGGGAACGGGAAGTCGCCCATGGCCGACTTGAGACCGCGGATCACGAAGATCGAGATCAGCAGGCCCCACAGGTAGGCCTCGACGTAGTACGCCGTCCAGTGCCGGGAGTTGGTGAACCGGGACTGGCGGCCCAGGCGCTTGGGCCCGTTGAGCAGGCGGTAGACGGTCAGGCCGACGATGCCGACGAGGCTGGCCGCGGCGATGAGCTCGATGGCCAGGCCGTACAGGGCCCAGTCGTAGATGATCGGCAGCTTGAAGTGCGGGTCGAAGACCTCGCCCTGGGCCTCCACGACGGTGAAGACCAGCAGCGGGAACGAGACCATGACGAACCAGTGGGCGACGCCGATCCACGGCCGCTTGAGCATCCGCCCGTGCCCGAGGATCTCGATGAGCGCCATGGTGAACCGCTGTCCGAACGGCCCCTTGCGCTCCGGCTCCACCGAGCGGCCCACACCCACGGTTCGCACGATCTGGCGGATGCCCAGAGCGAACATGGTGAACGCGACCACGGCGAAGACCGAGGTGATGATGCCCAGTGTCAGGTACAGCATCGTCCGTGGCCTCCCATCCTGCTTCGTCGTCCGGTGCGCCACACACCGGGGGTCGAACTATATGTTACTAGCGAGTAATGCCGCGGTCGCCACCGGATGCCCGACCGCTCGCGGAACGGACACCCCGCCGCCGTCGCCGCGGGCCGCCGGGTCGCGGAACCCGGTCGGCACGCCCGCGCCGGTGCCGTCCGGCGCTGGCGCCGGTACCGGTGTGACAGGACCGCGCGGGTGCGCCCGAACGGGACTCGGGCACACCGCACGTCCTATATGTAGCGGACGGCGGACGCGGGACGACTCGACGGGGGTATCGGTGACTTCACCGTCTCTCCCCTACTACCAGGTTGCGGCATCGCCGGGAGTGGAACAACCACGGATCCGCGGCTGTGGACGACCTCCGGGAGCCTCCAGTGGAGTGCCTCCAGCGGGGCGCACCCGAGGACCGGGCACGAGGACCGCGCAGGAGGACCGGACACGGGGCCGCGCCGGGGGTCGAGCGCGAGGTCCGTCCCCGCGAACGGTGCGCGGCGCGCGGGCACGGCGAAGCCGGGGACGCCGTGGGACCCCCCGTCTTCCAGTCTCGTGAAGGGGCCCGGCCTCCGACAACGCCCACCCTCCGCCTGTGGACGACTCCCCGGAGCGCGGACCCCGGGCGGCGCGGCGCTCGGGGCCCTCCCCCGGACGGGCCCCGGCGGAGCGGGTCGGGCGGGGCCGTCGGCGCTCAGGCGCAGCCGCCGAGCTCGCAGATGTCGGTGCGCGAGGTGGACACCTTCAGGTCGTCGTACCAGACGTAGCTGTCGTGGGCCGGGGCGAAGCCCTCGGTGGAGCCGCCGAAGAAGGTCGAGAGGTAGGCCTTGTCCACCAGGTCGTCGTCGGTGACCAGGCGAAGGCCGGTGACCAGCGCGGCGGGCTCGCCGTTGTAGAAGACCTCGATCTCCCCGTCGGGCTCGGCCCGGCCGTCGGTGACCGTGTTGACGCGGACCCGCTGGGCGATGTGCACCCACTCGCCCCGGGGGAGGTGGACGACGGACCCGTCCGCGACGAGGGGCTCGGAGTCGCCGAACTCGCCCGCCTTGTCCATGTGGTAGTAGTACAGCTCCGCCTTGCCGTCGCGGCGCCAGACCACGCGCGAGCTGTAGCCGTTCTCGCCCGTGCAGACGTCCCCGCCCGAGCAGCCCGCGCCCCCGGCCAGCCCGAAGCCCAGCTTTCCGCCGAACGAGGTGGTCCCCCAGCTGAAGTCCTCGCCCAGGCGCGCCCAGAAGGACAGGTAGTACTCGCGCGCCGGGGAGAGCTGGAACGGCGCCAGCCCGCCGGACTCCTGCGCGCCGATCCTCCCCTCGGGGTAGAGCACGCGCAGCGACTGCCCGCCCCCGTGGGCGGGGACCGAGTCGTCGATGACGGCGCGCTCCTCCAGCCCCCTGGCGCTGGAGGCGTACCAGCCGTCCTTCTCCCATTCGTCGAGGGTGTAGGCGGTGCCCGCGGCCGGGCGCTCGAAGGTGTTGTGCCGGTACGCGGACGAGAAGGCGTCCCCGGCCTCCCCGGCGAACGCGGAACCGTCCCCGGCGGACCCGGAGCCCTCCCCGGACTCCCCGGCGTCCCCGGTGGACGGTGGGGCCTCCGCGGCGGGCGGCGAGGTCTCCACGACGGGCGCGGTGGTGTCCCCGATCAACCGCGGTTCGTCCTCGGCGGACGCGGGGGCGGCGCCCAGCGCGGGCAGCAGCACCGCGGCGGCGAGCGCGGAGGCGAGCAGGGCCTTGGACGTCACGGGCGTCTCCGTTTCAGGGGTACGGCGGACGCGGCGGGAAGCCGCCGCGGCGGTCGCCGCCCGGCGGCGCCGGCGCTTCGGCACCGGCGTGTCGGCGGCAGGGCCATCGTCGGCCGCCGACCGGGGACGCCCGGCGCCGCGACACGGGCGTTTCCCTCCGCTTGACCGGAAGGCGCCCCTCCGGTGACCGCGCCTCCGGAGCCGCCAGCGACCGCGTCCCCGAAGCCACCCCAGGGGAACCCCGACCCTCCCTGATCTTGCGGGTCAAGGTTCTCCCCGACTTGTCCCGGGGTTCGCCCATATCCCCGATCAGAGTGCCCAGGTCGGGAACATCCCGGTCCGGCCGCCCGTTGTCAGGACGTAGGAACCAACTTGAGTCGGGTCAACTCAACTGACTTGACAGCCCTCAACCGACGAAGCAAAATTACGTCCGAACGACTCAACTTTGACGGAGGAAGCAACCATGGCACGTGCGGTCGGAATCGACCTCGGTACGACGAACTCGTGTGTCGCGGTCCTGGAGGGCGGCGAGCCCACGGTCATCGCCAACGCCGAGGGCGCCCGTACCACCCCGTCCGTCGTCGCCTTCGCCAAGAACGGTGAGGTGCTCGTCGGCGAGGTCGCCAAGCGCCAGGCGGTCACCAACGTCGACCGCACCATCCGCTCGGTCAAGCGCCACATCGGCACCGACTGGACGGTGAAGATCGACGACAAGACCTTCAACCCCCAGCAGATCAGCGCCTTCGTGCTCCAGAAGCTCAAGCGCGACGCCGAGGCCTACCTGGGCGAGGACGTGACCGACGCGGTCATCACCGTCCCGGCCTACTTCAGCGACTCCCAGCGCCAGGCCACCAAGGAGGCCGGCACCATCGCGGGCCTCAACGTCCTGCGCATCATCAACGAGCCGACCTCGGCCGCGCTGGCCTACCACCTGGAGAAGGAGGACGAGGCCACCATCCTGGTCTACGACCTCGGTGGCGGCACCTTCGACGTCTCCCTCCTGGAGGTCGGCGACGGCGTCGTGGAGGTCAAGGCGACCAACGGCGACAACCACCTGGGCGGCGACGACTGGGACCAGGCCATCGTCGACTGGCTGGTCGAGCGCTTCAAGAACTCCAACGGCGTGGACCTGTCCAAGGACAAGATGGCCCTCCAGCGCCTGCGCGAGGCCGCGGAGAAGACCAAGATCGAGCTGTCCAGCTCCAGCGAGTCGGCGATCAACCTGCCCTACATCACGGCCTCGGCCGAGGGCCCGCTGCACCTGGACGAGAAGCTCTCCCGCGCCGAGTTCCAGCGCCTGACCGCCGACCTGGTCGAGCGGACCAAGACCCCGTTCCAGCAGGTCCTCAAGGACGCCGGGATCAGCCTGGACCAGATCCACCACGTGGTCATGGTCGGCGGCTCCACCCGTATGCCCGCCATCGTGGACCTGGTCAAGGAGATGACCGGCAAGGACCCCAACAAGGGCGTCAACCCGGACGAGGTCGTGGCCATCGGCGCCTCGCTCCAGGCCGGTGTGCTCAAGGGCGAGGTCAAGGACGTCCTGCTGCTGGACGTCACCCCGCTGTCGCTGGGCATCGAGACCAAGGGCGGCGTGTTCACCAAGCTCATCGAGCGCAACACGACCATCCCGACCAAGCGCTCCGAGATCTTCACGACGGCCGACGACAACCAGCCGTCCGTGCAGATCCAGGTGTACCAGGGTGAGCGCGACATCGCCCAGTACAACAAGAAGCTGGGCGTCTTCGACCTGACCGGTCTGCCCCCGGCGCCGCGCGGCGTCCCGCAGATCGAGGTCGCCTTCGACATCGACGCCAACGGCATCGTCAGCGTCACCGCGAAGGACCTGGGCACCGGCAAGGAGCAGTCCGTCACCATCTCCGGCGGCTCCGCGATGTCCAAGGACGACATCGACAAGATGGTCCGCGAGGCCGAGCAGTACGCGGAGGAGGACCGCAAGCGCCGCGAGGAGGCCGAGGTCCGCAACAACGCCGAGTCCCTCGTCTACCAGACCGAGAAGGTCATCAAGGACAACGAGGACAAGGTCCCGGCGGACGTGCGCTCCGAGACCGAGGCCGCCGTCGCCGAGCTGAAGACCGCGCTGGAGGGCTCCGACGTGGAGGCCATCCGCACCGCGAGCGAGAAGGTCGCGCTGGCCAGCCAGAAGATCGGCTCCGCCATCTACAGCCAGGGCCAGCAGGGCGCCGAGGGCGACGCCCAGGGCGCCCAGAGCTCCGCCGACGACGCCGACGTCGTGGACGCCGAGATCGTCGACGAGGACAACAAGGGCACCCAGGGCAACCAGCAGTCCTGAACCCGGGTCGAGTCGAGGAAGGAGGCGTGTCTCAGATGGCACCGTCGGAGAACACCAACGGCACCGGCGACGGTGAGGAGCGCCAGGGGCCGGTGATCCGGGACAACCGCCGGATCGACCCGGAGACCGGGCAGGTCCGCAACCCCGAGGCCGAGGGCGACGCGACCGAGGAGATCCCCGAGGTCGCCGAGGAGGAGGTCGTCGAGGCCGACCTGGAGGACGTAGAGGTCCCCGACACCCCCGAGTCGGTGGTGTCGGAGGCGATCAACGCGGACGAGCGGGTCGTCGAGCTCACCAACGACGTCAAGCGGGTGCAGGCGGAGTACGCCAACTACCGCAAGCGCGTGGACCGCGACCGCGTGGCCGTCCGTGAGATCGCCACAGCCCAGGTCCTCGGCGAACTGCTGCCGATCCTGGACGACGTCGGCCGGGCCCGTGAGCACGACGAGCTCAACGGCGGGTTCAAGGCGGTGGGCGAGGCCCTGGAGGCCGTGGTCACCAAGTTGGGCCTGGAGCGGTACGCGGAGAAGGACGACGAGTTCGACCCCAACCTCCACGAGGCGCTCACCCTGGTCCCCGTCCCGGGCATCTCGGTCCAGACCGTGATCGAGGTGTTCCAGCCCGGGTACCGCATCGGTGAGCGGATCCTGCGTCCGGCCCGCGTGGTCGTCGGCGATCCCGCCGACGGCGGCGCGGAGGCCGCGGCCGGTTCCGCCGCCGAGGGCGACGCCCCCGGCGGGGAGTCCCCGGCCGCGGACGGCGCCGACGGCGGGGAAGACGACAGGTAACGGGTCCACCCGTTGATCCTCCGGCCGCGGCCCCGCGTGAGCGGCGGCCGCGGCCGGAGGCGGACCCCGGCCCGACACGGTGCGGGGTCACATGGAAGCATCGGACGCAACCGGCACCAGCGGGGGAAGGCACCAGTCGATGAGCACCAAGGACTACCTGGAGAAGGACTACTACAAGGTCCTGGGAGTCTCAAAGACCGCCTCGAAGGACGAGATCAAGCAGTCCTACCGCAAACTGGCCAGGGAGAACCACCCGGACGCGAACGCCGACGACCCCGGCGCGGCCGACCGCTTCAAGGAGATCTCCGAGGCCTACAACGTCCTGTCGGACGAGAAGCGCCGCAAGGAGTACGACAACGCGCGGTCGCTGTTCGGCAGCTCCTACCGCCCCGGCGGCGGCACCGGCCCCGGCGGGTTCGACATGGGCGACCTGTTCGGCCAGGGCACGGGCGGAACGGGGACCGCGGGCGGCGGCGAGCGGCTGAGCGACCTCTTCGGCGGGCTGTTCGGCGGCCGCGGGCGCGGCGGGACCACCCGCAGCAGACGCGGCGCCGACGTCGAGACCGAGACCACACTGACCTTCCGCGAGGCGGCCGAGGGGGCCACGCGCTCCTTCCAGCTGGCCAGCGAGTCGGCCTGCCCCACCTGTAAGGGCACCGGCGCCAAGTCGGGCACCGCCCCGCGGATGTGCCCCAAGTGCTCCGGTACCGGGCACGAGAACACCAACCTGGGCGGCTTCTCGCTGTCCGAGCCGTGCAGCGAGTGCAAGGGCCGCGGCCTGGTCGTGGACGACCCCTGCCTCACCTGCAACGGCAGCGGGCGCGGCAAGAGCACCCGCACCGTCCAGACCCGCATCCCCGGCGGCGTGTCCGACGGGCAGCGGATCAGGATCAAGGGCAAGGGCGCGCCGGGCGAGAACGGCGGCCCGGCGGGTGACCTCTACGTCGTCGTCCACGTGAAGGAGCACCCGGTGTTCGGCAGGAGCGGCGACAACGTGACGATCACCGTCCCGGTGACCTTCCCCGAGGCGGCGCTGGGCGCGGACGTGCGCATCCCCACCCTCAACGGCTTCCCGGTGACCGTGAAGGTCCCGCCGGGCACGCAGAACGGGCACAAGCTGCGGGTGCGCGGCAAGGGCGCGAACCGCAAGGACGGCACCACGGGCGACATGCTCGTCACGATCGAGGTGGCGGTACCGAGGACTCTCAACGGAGACGCACGCGAGGCTCTGGAGAAGTTCCGCGCGGCGACCTCCGACTACGACCCGCGCGACGGACTCGAAACGCGGGCGAAGGGTGCGTGAACGACGTGAACGACTCCTTCGGCGCTGACGCTCCGGTCTACGTGATCTCGGTCGCCGCGGAGCTGGCGGGGATGCACCCGCAGACCCTGCGCCAGTACGACCGACTGGGGATCGTCTCGCCGGGCCGCGCGTCCGGCCGCGGGCGCCGCTACTCCATGCGCGACGTGCAGACGCTGCGCCAGGTGCAGCGGCTGTCCCAGGAGGAGGGCATCAACCTCGCCGGGATCAAGCGGATCCTGGAACTGGAGCACGAGGTGGAGCAGCTGCGGGAGCAGGTGTTCCACCTGGCCAACGAGCTGGAGGCGGCCCGCCGTGCGGTGGCCCGCCGGGGCCGCCCGGCCGACGGCGGCACGGGGGTGCGCGGTGAGCTGGTGCGCCGCACCCGCGTGACGATCTTCAACACCGCCGAGCCCGGGAACGACGACGAGGAGCGGGGCAGGGGCCGCGGCGCCCCGGGCCGCGCCGACGACGAGCAGGACTGACGGAACTCCGCCACGGCGACACGGGGGCGCGGTCGGCCGTCGGACATCACCCCCCGTGACACGACTTGTGAAAGGAGTCACCGCGCATGAACTACAAGCTCACCAAGAAGAGCCAGGAGGCCCTGTCGGTGGCGATCCGCCGGGCCACCACGGACGGCAGTCCGCAGACGGAGCCCGTGCACCTGCTGGCGGCCCTGCTGGACCAGGCGGAGGGCATCACCCGCCCGCTGCTCAAGGAGGTCGGGGCCAACCCGGACGCGCTCCGGGACAAGGTCGAGGCGGCCGTCGGCGCGCTGCCCAAGGCGGCCGGTTCCACGGTCAGCTCGCCCAGCTCCTCGCGCCAGCTGATCGTCTCCATCAACACCGCGGCCCAGCGCGCGCAGCAGATGGAGGACGAGTACGTCTCCACCGAGCACCTGCTGGTGGGGCTGGCCGCGGACGGCGGCGAGGCGTCGAAGCTGCTCACCGAGGCCGGTGCCACCCCCGACGCGCTCCTGGAGGGGTTCGAGCGGGTGCGCGGCTCGGGGAAGGTGACCTCGGAGAACCCGGAGGACACCTACCAGGCCCTGGAGAAGTACGGGGTGGACCTGACCGAGCGGGCCCGTGAGGGCAAGGTGGACCCGGTGATCGGCCGCGACGGCGAGATCCGGCGGGTCGTCCAGGTGCTCAGCCGCCGCACCAAGAACAACCCCGTGCTCATCGGTGAGCCGGGCGTGGGCAAGACCGCGGTCGTGGAGGGCCTGGCCCAGCGGATCGTGGCCGGTGACGTGCCGCAGTCCCTGGTGGGCAAGCGCCTGGTGAGCCTGGACCTGTCCGCGATGGTGGCGGGCGCCAAGTACCGGGGCGAGTTCGAGGAGCGGCTCAAGGCGGTGCTCTCGGAGATCAAGGAGTCCGAGGGCCAGGTCATCACGTTCATCGACGAGCTGCACACGATGGTGGGCGCCGGCGCGGCCGAGGGCGCCATGGACGCGGGCAACATGCTCAAGCCCATGCTGGCGCGCGGTGAGCTGCGCATGGTGGGCGCGACCACCCTGGACGAGTACCGGGAGAAGATCGAAAAGGACCCCGCGCTGGAGCGGCGCTTCCAGCAGGTCATGGTGGGCGAGCCCTCGGCCGCGGACACGATCGCGATCCTGCGCGGGCTCAAGGGCCGCTACGAGGCGCACCACAAGGTGCAGATCGCCGACTCGGCCCTGGTGGCCGCCGCGACCCTGTCCGACCGCTACATCACGGCGCGGTTCCTGCCGGACAAGGCGATCGACCTCATCGACGAGGCGGCGTCCCGGCTGCGCATGGAGATCGACTCCAGCCCGGTGGAGATCGACGAGCTCCAGCGCACCGTGGACCGCCTGAAGATGGAGGAGATGGCGCTCGACAAGGAGTCGGACCCGGCCAGCCGCCAGCGGCTGGAGCGGCTGCGCGCGGACCTGGCCGACCGCCAGGAGCAGCTCAACGGGCTCGTGGCCCGCTGGGAGCAGGAGAAGGCCGGCCTCAACCGGGTCGGCGAGCTCAAGGGGCAGCTCGACGACCTGCGCACGCGGGCCGAGCTGGCCCAGCGCGAGGGCGACTTCGGCGAGGCCTCCCGGCTGATGTACGGGGACATCCCGCAGCTGGAGAAGCAGGTCGAGGAGGCCAGCCGGGACGAGGAGAGGGCGGCCAGCCGGGGCGACGCCGCCATGGTCAAGGAGGAGGTGGGCGCCGACGAGGTCGCCGACGTGGTGTCGGCGTGGACCGGCATCCCCGTGGGGCGTCTGATGGAGGGCGAGACCTCCAAGCTGCTGCGCATGGAGGACGAGCTGGGCAGGCGCCTCATCGGGCAGAAGGACGCCGTGGCCGCGGTGTCGGACGCGGTGCGGCGTGCGCGGGCGGGCATCTCCGACCCGGACCGGCCGACGGGGTCGTTCCTGTTCCTGGGCCCCACGGGCGTGGGCAAGACCGAGCTGGCCAAGGCGCTGGCGGAGTTCCTCTTCGACGACGAGCGCGCGATCGTGCGGATCGACATGAGCGAGTACTCCGAGAAGCACTCGGTGTCGCGGCTGGTGGGCGCGCCCCCCGGTTACGTGGGGTACGAGGAGGGCGGCCAGCTGACCGAGGCCGTGCGCCGCCGCCCGTACACGGTGGTGCTGCTGGACGAGGTGGAGAAGGCGCACCTGGAGGTGTTCGACACCCTGCTCCAGGTGCTGGACGACGGCCGCCTGACCGACGGCCAGGGCCGTCAGGTGGACTTCCGCAACACCATCCTCATCCTCACCTCCAACCTGGGGTCGCAGTTCCTGGTGGACCAGTCGCTGGAGGAGTCGGTGCGCCGCGACCGCGTGCTCGACGTGGTGCGCGCGACGTTCAAGCCGGAGTTCCTCAACCGGCTGGACGACGTGATCATGTTCGACGCGCTGTCCACCGAGGACCTGACGCGGATCGTGGACCTGCAGATCGACAAGCTGGCCCGGCGGCTGGCGGACCGGCGGCTGGGGCTGGAGGTGACGGAGGGCGCCCGTGAGTGGCTGGCGCTGACCGGCTACGACCCCAACTACGGCGCGCGTCCGCTGCGCCGCCTGGTGCAGTCCTCGATCGGCGACCCGCTGGCGCGCGAGCTGCTGTCGGGCGACCTGGCCGAGGGCGCCACCGTGGTGGTGGACGTGGACGAGGGCGCGGACAGGCTCCGGGTGACCTCGCGCGGCGCCGAGGAGGCGCCGGTGGCCTGACCCGGGCGCCGGGTCGTACACGGACAAGCGGCGCGAAGGGCCGTCTCCAGGGGAGGCGGCCCTTCGCCGTGTCCGCGGCCGGATCAGGCTCCGGCGAGCAGGCGGGCCTCCACCTCCGGGTCCAGGCCGACGCGGGGGCGGTCCGGGCGCTGGGGCGCGCCGCCCTCCAGACTCCTCAGCCAGGTCCAGGTGTCGGCGACGGTCTCGGTCACCGGACGGCAGCGCAGCCCGGTCGCGAGCGCCCTGGACACGTCCCCCTGGTGCAGGGTGTCGTACAGCTCGCCGGGCGGCACCCACACGGGCAGCTCGGTCCACGGCTGGACGCCCGCGTCGAGGAGGATCCGGGGGTCGGTCCAGCGCAGTTCGGCGTCCGATCCCGTGACCGCCGCGCACGCCTCCAGGAGTCGGCCGGTGGTGGTGTGTCCCGGCGGGCTCACCAGGTTGTGGGGGCCGCCCAGCCCGGCCTCGGCTGCGTCGAGGGTCCAGGCGGCCAGGTCGCGCGCGTCCACGTACTGCAACGGCAGGTCGCGCGGCCCGGGGGCCAGGACCGGGCCGCCCCGGGCGATCCGCTCCAGCCACCAGGGCAGGCGGCCGATGTTCTCGTACGGACCGAGGATCAGGCCCGCGCGCACGGACAGGGCCCGCTCCGCGAAGGCCGCCTCCGCCGCCAGCTCGCCGCCCCGCTTGTCCCGCGCGTAGTCGGTGCTGGGGGCCTCGGGCGAGGCGTCCACGACCGGCCCGTCCTCGTCCAGCCCGGGCGGGGCGGGGGACGCGTAGACGGAGCGGCTGGAGACGTAGGAGTAGTGCCCGGCCCGGTCGGCGAGGAGCTTCGCGGCTGCGGCCACCGCGGACGGGGCGCCCGACCAGGTGTCCACGACGGCGTCCCATCGTCCTCCGGCCAGCGCGCCGAGCCCGCCCGCCTCGGTGCGGTCCCCGTGCAGGGCGGTGGCACCGGGGGGCGCGGGGTGCCTGCCGCGGTGGAAGACGGTGACGTCCCAGTCCCTGGCGAGCGCGTCCTCCACGACCGCCCGCCCCACGAACTCGGTACCGCCCAGAACCAGAAGTCTCATGGCCGTGAGTCTGCCGGTTGTCGGCCCGACCCGCCAGGGTCGCCTGCTCAGGGCAGAACCGGGGTTCAGACCACGTCGCGGCGGAGCGTGGTGACCGAGGCCAGGCCGACCGCCACGGCGGCGTAGCCGACCAGGACCAGGGCCGCGCCCCACACGGGGAGCAGTCCCGCGAAGCCGGGGACGATCCCGGTGTCGTAGAGCGCGGTGGACGCGCCGCCGGGCAGCCACTTGCCGACGTCCTGAAGTTGGGGGACGACGGTCAGGAGCGGTTCCAGCATGAACACCCACAGGATGCCGAACACCAGAGCGGCGACCTGGTTGCGGATGAGTGCGCCGACGCCCACGCCGATCATGGCGTAGGCGACGTAGGCGCCCACGGAGCCGACGAGGATGCGCGGCACCTGGTTGTCGACCAGGTCCAACCCGCCTCCCCCGGTCAGGATGGAGGCCCCGGCAGCCAGGGAGGACAGTCCGACGACGACCACGCCGAACAGCAGGCTGACCAGAGCCGCGGCCACGACCTTGGCCAGGATCACGGGCGGACGCCGCGGACTGGTCAGGAAGGTGACGTTGATCGTGCGGTGCTGGTACTCCGACGTCACCATCATGATGCCGATGACCATGGCGAAGAGGTTCCCCGAAGCGCCCATGGTCCAGACAGAAGCGGCGTACGCGGTGCTGTCGCGGCTGAGGCCGCCCTCCACCCCCGAGGCGAAGACCGCGAGGCCCAGGGAGAGGGCCACCCAGGCCAGTGCGGCGAGGAGCAGGATCCACCACAACCGGGTGGTGAGGACCTTGCGGAGTTCGGATCTGACGAGAGCGGTCACTGGCGGTCTCCAAGCGGGTGGGCGGCCGTCCCCGAGGCGGTGAGGCGGAGGAAGGCGTCGTGCAGGCTCTCCCCGTTGCCGGTGAGTTCGCCGAGGGTCCCCTGGTGGACCAGGCGGCCCCTGGCGATGATGACGACGTTGTCGACGGTCTGTTCGACCTCGGCCAGGACGTGGCTGGACACGAGGACGGCGACGCCCCTGTCGTGGGCCTGGCGGCGCAGGAACCGGCGGAGCCACTCGATGCCCTCCGGGTCCAGTCCGTTGGCGGGCTCGTCCAGGATCAGCACCCGGGGATCGCCCAGGAGCGCCCCGGCCAGTGACAGGCGCTGGCGCATGCCCATCGAGTAGCCGCCGACCCGCTTGTTCCCGGCACCGGTGATCCCGACCTCGTCCAGCACCTCGTCGGCACGGGAGAGGGGCAGGCCCGCGGCGTCGCACATGACGCGCAGGTGGTTGCGGCCGGTGCGCCCCGGGTGCAGGTTGGTGGCCTCCAGCACCGCGCCGACCTCGGTCAGCGGGTTGGGCAGGCTCGTGTAGGCGCGGCCGTTGACCAGCCCCTCGCCGCTGTCGGGGCGGACCAGGCCGAGCAGGCACCGCAGGGTGGTGGTCTTGCCCGCGCCGTTGGGGCCCAGGAAGCCGGTGACCGTGCGGGGCTCCACCGTGAAGGAGACGTGGTCAACGGCCCGCTGGCCGCGGAACGTCTTGGACACGTTCCTTATCTCGATCGCTGGCATGCACTTCGCTCTCGTCGGAGGAGTAATGGAAAACACCTTCAGCGAGAGACACGGCCATTCTCCTTTCCGCGTTCCCCGCCGGGGTTCCGCGAGAATCCTAATAAGGATCCTTTCGTTCCACGAGCGATGAATCACGAGCCCGACAGGAAACCGGAGAGCATGACTTTCGTGGGTTGCACACCGCTCAGTCCATCGGATATGCGCCATCCACCACGAGAGCGCACCGATCGGAGAAAGCGTTCGAGAGAGAAGGACGGACAGCGCGACCGCCGACACATCCTTCGTCAGTACGCGCCCTGACTTTCGTTATGCGCCCCCGGGGGAAAAGACGCCATCACAGCCTTCCGCGCACAGCCGGAAAAGGCATCGGCCTTTGCGGGAATGGCCGCTTCCGGCCACCCGCGCGGTTACGGGGCGGAGCGTCCGAGCGACCGGGACCGGGCGTGGCCTCGTGTGGTGGCCTGGGTCGTGTCCGGGACCAGCCGCGGCGTCAGCGCCGCCGCGAGCCCCCGCGCGCCCCGGCCGGACGCCGACGAGCCAGCCGACACCGTGGACGAGCTCACCCGGCGCAGGTTCGGTGACCTGGAGGGGTCCCCGCCCGCCGAGCCCCCGTGTCCTTCCGTCGGCGGGAGACCCCGACGGCGTGGTCCCCGGCCCGGTCAGTCCTCGCAGCCGCGGGCGCGGTCCAGGAGCAGCGAGCGCTCGCGCTCGTTGCGGGTCAGGGAGGCCGCGCGCTCGAACTCGGCGCGGGCCTCGGCCCGGCGGTCCAGCCGCACGAGCAGGTCGCCGCGCACGGAGGGCAGCAGGTGGTAGTCGCCCATCCCCGGCTGGTCCCGCAGCGCGTCCACGATCTCCAGCGCGGTCTCCGGGCCCGAGGCCATCGACACCGCCACCGCCCGGTTCAGCTCCACGACCGGCGAGCCGGTGACCCTGACCAGGGCCAGGTACAGCCCGGCGATGACCGTCCAGTCGGTGTCCGCGGCGGTGACCGCCCTGGCGTGTTCGGCCGCGATGGCCGCTTGGAGCACGTAGGGACCGCCGGGCTGGCTCCGGTCCGGCGGCAGTGCCCTGAACAGGGCCTCCATCCCGCGCGTGATGAGCAGGCGGTCCCAGAGCGCGCGGTTCTGCTCGGCCAGGGGGACGGGTTCCCCGCCCGGCCCGACGCGGGCGCGCAGCCGCGAGGCGTGCAGCTCCATCAGCGCCACCAGCCCGTGCGCCTCGCACTCCCCGGGCAGCAGTTGGGCGAGCACGCGGCCCAGGCGCATGGCCTCCTCGCACAGCGTGGGGCGCGTCCACTCCGTACCCGAGGTGGCGGTGTAGCCCTCGTTGAACACCAGGTAGACGACCTCCAGCACGGAGGCCACCCGGGCGTCGCGGTCCTCGCCGACGGGCACCTCGAAGGGCACTTTCCTCTTGGCCAGGGTGCGCTTGGCGCGCACGATGCGCTGGGCGACGGTGGACTCGGGCACCAGGAAGGCCCGGGCGATCTCGTCGGTGGTGAGCCCGCCGAGCAGGCGCAGGGTGAGCGCGACGCGGGCCTCGGTGGACAGCACCGGGTGGCAGCACACGAACATCAGCCGCAGGAGGTCGTCTCCGAAGTCCTCCTCCAGGACGGCGTCGAACTCGGCCTGCCCGTCGTGCTCGGCGATCTCGCGGCCGAGGTCGGCCATGCGCCGCTGGAAGCGCTCGTCGCGGCGCCAGCGGTCGAGCACGCGGCGCTTGGCGACGGTGGTCAGCCAGGCGCCGGGGTTGTCGGGAACCCCGTCGCCGGGCCACTTCTCCAGTGCGCTGACCAGCGCGTCCTGGGCGAACTCCTCGGCGAGGCCGACGTCGCCGACCATGCGGGTGAGCGCTGCGACGAGACGGGCCGACTCGATACGCCAGACCGCCTCGACCGCGCGCGTGGCGTCGGTGTGGCTCACGGGGCAATCTCAGCACCGCGGGCAGCCCACCGCAAGCACGCGCGGCGGGCGTCGCCGACCGCCGAGCGGGCCGTACGCGACGCCCGGAACGGGCTGCGGCCCGCGGGTGCCCGGGAGCACCGCGGGCCGCACCGGCACGTGCGGGTCAGCCGCCGTGCGAGTACCCCTCGGCGCGCAGCTCGCGCTCGCGCTCCTTGAGGTGCTCGGGCATCTCGTCGCCGAAGTCGTCGGTGTCGAAGATCCGCCGCAGCACCAGGCTCATCTCCGTGTCGTCGCCCTCCGGCGGGTGCGGGCAGCGCTTGGCCCACTCCACGGCCTCCTCGTGCGAGGACACCTGGAGGACCCAGTACCCGGCGACGAACTCCTTGGCCTCGGCGAAGGGCCCGTCGGTGACGGTCGCGTCGCCGTTGCTGAAGGTGACCCGGGTCGCCTCGGAGGCGGGGGCCAGGCCGTCCCCGGCGAGCAGGACACCGGCCTTGACCATCTGCTCGTTGTAGGCGGCCATCGCCTCGAAGACCTCCGGGCTGGGCTCGTAGTCGACGGCCTCGGCCTCGGGCGTGGACATGATCGTCATCATGTAGCGCATGGTGTTCGCCTCTCGTGCGGTGTGGGGGTCCGTTCCCCCGCTCTCATCCACACGTCGAACGGCACCGGGCCGGATCGACACCTCCCCGGATTTTTTCCCGAAAGATTTTCTCCGCGCCCCCGCCGTACCGCGCACCGGGCCCCTGAGCAGCGAACACACCCCCGGGCACCGTGGGGAACCGCGTCACCCGCCTGCCTCCGCTCCCTCCCCGACCGTGTCCGGCGTCGGTCGCGTCGTCACCGCAGCCGCCCGGCGGACGCCCGCCGGGTCCGCGACGCGTCCCGGTGGCCGCAAACGGCCAAGGGGACGCCCGCCCGTGTCGCGAAGAGGGCGGTTCGGTAGAGTTCCGGCACGGTGCGGCGCGGAGGAGGATGACGGGTGGGGATGTTCCTGGACACCGCCTTCGGTTTCCCGACCGTGCTGTTCACCCCGCTGCTGGTCGTCGTCGCGGTCTACTGGCTGCTCGTCTCGGTCGGCGCCACCGGCTCCGACGCGCTCGACAGCGTGGACGACTCGGGCGAGGCCGCGGGCCTGAACTCCCTGATGAGCCGGGTCGGCCTGGGAAGGGTCCCGGTCACCGTGGCGCTCAGTTCGCTGATCTGCGTCGCCTGGTTCGTGAGCATGATGGGAAGCATCATGACCAGCCTCCTCCACACCACCTCCACCCCCCTGCTCATCGCCCTGGGCCTGGTGGTCCTGCTGATCGCGCTCGTGGCCGCGTGGGCGGTCACCAGCGGCCTGGTCATGTCGGTGCAGCGCTTCCTGCCCAGCCGCAGCAGCGGTTCCAGGAACGAGCTGGTCGGACGCACCTGCGTGATCCGCATCGGCGAGGCCAACGAGGGCTTCGGCCAGGCCGAGATCACCACCGCCGGCGGCGCGTCGATCTCCATCCCGGTGCGCACCACCGGCGGCGAGGTCCTGCCGGTCGGCAGCACCGCCCTGATCTTCGACCACAGCACCGAGCGGGACGTCTTCCTGGTCACCTACTTCGACGCCGCTCTGGACCCCGGCCAGGGCTGACCCGATACCTCCCCGGGGCCTCCGCGAGCGCCCGAGGAGCGGGAACCCGCGAGCGCCCGTACAGCACCCCCGGGGCTCCGCCTCACCCGCCCATCCGCCCGTTCTCCCGGCAAAAGGAAAAGTGGTACGCGGAACCGTTCGCGAGCGCGCCGCGTCACATCTGTCGAGCGCCCCCGACCGGGGGGCCGGATCCCCGCTGCCTCACCCCCGCTCCCGACGCGCTTTCCCCCCTCTTACGCACATCCCCTTGCAGAAAGAGACCCCCACGTGTTGCTGAGTGCCACCGCGAACGGCCAGGAGGCCGCGGACGCGGCCTTCCTGACCGTCGGCGTCGCCCTTGCCGTCGGCGTCGTCGTCCTCATCGCCCTGCTCCTGATGGTCACCCGCCTGTTCCGCAAGGTCGAGCAGGGCAAGGCGCTGATCATCTCCAAGGTCCGCGACGTCCACGTCACCTTCACGGGCGCGATCGTCCTGCCGGTCCTGCACAAGGCCGAGATCATGGACATCTCGCTCAAGACGCTGACCGTGGACCGGCGCGGCCGTGAGGGCCTGACCTGCAAGGACAACATCCGCGCGGACATCAAGGTGTACTTCTACGTCCGGGTCAACGAGACCGCGGAGGACGTCAAGAAGGTCGCCAAGTCCATCGGCACCGAGCGCGCCAGCCACCAGGACACGCTCCAGGAGCTGTTCAACTCCAAGTTCTCCGAGGGCCTCAAGACCGTCGGCAAGCAGTTCGACTTCGAGGAGCTGTTCACGCACCGCGAGCAGTTCCGTCAGGCGATCATCTCCCTGATCGGCACCGACCTCAACGGCTACAGCCTGGAGGACGTGGCCATCGACGAGCTGGAGCAGACCCCGCTGCACCAGCACGACGCCAACAACATCCTCGACGCGCAGGGCATCTCCAAGATCACCGAGCGCACCGCGATCGAGCACAAGCGCACCAACGAGTTCGAGAACGACCGCCGCAAGGAACTCGACCGGCAGAACACCGAGACCGCCGAGACCCTCGCCGAGCTGGAGAAGCGCCGCGAGGAGGCCGCCGCCAAGGCCAAGCGCGAGATCGAGATCATCCGCGCCCGCGAGGAGGCCGAGACCGCCCGCGTGCAGGCCGAGGAGCGCCTCAAGGCCGAGACGGCCAACATCCGCACCTCCGAGGCCCTGGGCGTGCAGCACCAGAACCAGCAGCGCGAGATCGCGGTGGCCGAGAAGAACCGCGAGCGCGTCATCGCCATCGAGAGCGAGCGCATCGAGAAGGACCGCCTCCTGGAGGTCATCGGGCGCGAGCGCGAGACCGAGCTGAGCCGCATCGCCAAGGACAAGGAGGTCGAGGCCGAGAAGCGCGAGGTCGCCGACGTCGTCCGCGAGCGGATCGCCGTGGACCGCACCGTGGCCGAGCAGGAGGAGGCCATCAAGCGCCTGCGCGCGGTCGAGGAGGCCGAGCGCACCCGCCAGGCCGTCATCATCCAGGCCGAGGCCGAGGCCCAGGAGAACCTGGTCAAGGACATCAAGGCCGCCGAGGCCGCGGAGGCCGCCGCCAAGCACCGGGCCGCCGAGGAGCTCACCCTGGCCGAGGCCCGCCAGCAGGCCGCCGAACTGGACACCCGCGCCAAGATCCGCCTCGCCGAGGGGATCCAGGCCGAGGCCGCCGCCACCGGCCTGGCCGAGGTGCAGGTCCGCCAGCAGGACGCCGAGGCCATCGAGAAGGTCGGCCGCGCCGAGGCCGCCGTGGCCAGCGAGAAGGCCCGCGTCGAGGCCGAGGCCGTGGAGCAGAAGCTGCGCGCCGAGGCCGCCGGTCTCACCGACAAGGCCGAGGCCATGGCCGCCCTGGACCAGGTCAGCCGCGAGCACGAGGAGTACCGCCTGCGCCTGGAGGCCGAGAAGGAGATCCGCCTGGCCGGGATCAACGTGCAGCGCGAGGTCGCCGAGGCCCAGGCCACCGTGCTGGCCACCGGCCTGGAGAACGCCGACATCAACATCGTCGGCGGCGACGGCGCCTTCTTCGACCGCATGGTGGGCTCCATCGGCCTGGGCAAGGCCGTGGACGGCTTCGTCGGCAACTCCAAGACCGTGCAGGCGCTGGGCGGCAACTGGCTCAACGGCGAGGGCGACTTCGCCGCGGACATGCGCAGGGTGATGGAGTCGGTGTCCACCGAGGACGTCAAGAACCTCACCGTCTCCGCGCTGCTGCTCAAGCTGATCGGCGCGGGCGGCCCGCAGGCCGACAAACTCGACGGCCTGCTCGGCACCGCCCGCTCGCTGGGCGTGGACCAGCTGCCCGCCTCCGCCCTCGCCAAGCAGTAGGGGAACCTTCGTGACAGAGGCCCTGCCCCAGGAGACCGAGGGGCCGGACGCCGGGGACGCGCGTGCGCTGGACGCGGGCACCTACGAGGTGCTCCGCGCCCGGCTGCGCGAGCAGACCGGCGAGCTGGCCCGGCGGACCGAGCGGCTCAACGCGCGACGGCTGGAGGTGTTCGGCGGCACCGAGCTGACCCTGCTCGGCACCGAGCGCGTGCGCACCGAGCACAACTGCGTGCCCCGGGACATCGTGAGCGTGGGGCGCCCGGCCGCGGACGGCGCCGACGGCGCCGTGATCCTGTTCGGCTACAACGTGTTCATCGGCATGCAGCGGGAGACCCACGTCCCCGACGTGTTCTCGCTGCACCGCTACGAGCGCGCCGACGACGGCTTCGCCTTCGCCGACGCCGACGGGGGCGCCGTCCCCGGGCTGCTCGACGACGAGCGGTTCCAGCAGGACTTCGGCCAGCTCTACCGGTACTACCGCGACGCGCGCCTGCTCCAGCTGCGCCGGGTCGAGGAGCGGCTGCTGGCCGTGTTCCAGACCGGCCCGCGCACCGAGGACGTGCGCGTGCTGCGGTGGTCGGTGTCGCCGACGGGCGAGATCGCCTACCTCGACGCGCGCGGCGAACGCGACCACGTGTTTCCGCCCGCGCACGACTTCGCGTGGGTGGAGGCCACGCGCGAGGACCACGTGGCGGGCCGCCACCCGCACATCTCGATCCTCGACGAGCTGTTCGTGGAGACGGTCGGCGGCGACCTCACCATCAAGGTCGAGAACAACACCGAGGTCGGCGAGGGCGTCTACAGCGAGCCCGTGGACGAGCCGTTGCAGAGCCTGGCCGACGCGTCGGTGCACCACGCGCGGGTGGGCCCGCTCATCCTGCTGCGCGTGCTGCCCTACAACGAGACCGAGTGGCGCCACCTGGTCTTCAACACGCGCACCAAGGAGGTCGAGCGCCTCGACGGCATCGGCCAGTCCTGCCAGCGCCTGCCCGACGACCAGGGACTGATCTTCCCCGGCGGCTACTACCTGGCCACCGGGGTGGCGCGGACCTTCGACACCGACGTCACCGACCTGGAGTTCGAGCGCGTGGTGCGCTCGCCCAACGGCGAGGACGTGCTCTACGTCTTCCACTCCCGCGCGGACGGCCGCAGTCTGCTGCTGCCCTACAACACCATCCGCAAGGAGGTCGCCACCCCGATCGTCTGCCACGGGTACTCCCTGTTCGACGACGGCACCATGACGGTGTTCCGCGACAACTCGGGCGAGCCGACCCGGGTGCACCCGATGCAGGTGTGGCAGACGCCGTACGCGTCGGACGTGTACGCGGCGGCGCAGCCGGTGGGGACGGGCCCGCTGGAGCGGATCGGCAACGCCGAACTGGTGCGGGGCGTGTCCGAGTGCCTGTCGGTGGCGCGCATGGCCGAGGACATGCGGCCCTCCACCGAGGTGTTCGAGGCGCTCATGGCCGCCTGCCGCCGGGTGACGGACCGGTTCCACTGGCTGGGCGAGGAGGAGCTGGGCGACCTGGCGGCGCCCCTGTCGCAGGTGCGCGACACCGCCGCGCGGGTGCTGGAGGAGTTCGAGACCGTCCAGACCCTGACCCGGCAGGCCGCCGAGACCCTGGCCGAGGCGGAGGAGAAGGCGGCCTCGCTCATCCGCACCGCCCGCGGGGAGGCCCCGCGCACGGCGGAGGGCTGGGTGGCGCGGCTGACCGGGCTGCGCCGCGCCCAGGGGCAGGCGGCCACGCTGCGCGAGACGCGCTACGTGGACACCGACCGCCTGGAGGAGCTGGACGGCAGGCTCGCCGGGGAGATCGACGCCACCGGCCGCCGCACGGTGGCCTTCCTGGAGCGCGACGACGCCTTCGCCGGGTACCACGACGAGGTGGAGCGACTGGTCGCCGACGCCGAGGGCATCGGGGCGGTCAGCGCGGCGACGGCGGTCGGGGAGCGCATCGCCGAGCAGACCGAGGGCCTCCAGGTGGTCACCGAGGTCGTCGGCTCGCTGGACATCGGCGACGCCCAGGTGCGCACGCGCATCCTGGAGCGGGTCAGCGAGGTGATGGCCGGGATCAACCGGGCGCGCGCCACGCTGGAGGCGCGGCGCGGCGAACTGCTCGCCCTGGAGGGGCGGGCGGAGTTCGCCGCCGAGTTCGCCCTGCTCGGGCAGGCGATCACGGGGGCGCTGGCCGCCGCCGACACCCCGGACCGGTGCGACGAGCAGCTGGGGCGGATCATGCTCCAGCTGGAGAACCTGGAGACGCGGTTCGCCGAGTTCGACGACTTCCTCGGGGAGCTGGCGGACAAGCGCGAGGACGTGTACGAGGCGTTCTCCACCCGCAAGCAGGGGCTGGTGGACGAGCGGGCGCGGCGGGCCGACCGCCTGGCGTCGTCGGCCGCCCGCGTGCTGGAGAGCGTTCAGCGGCGGGTCGCGGCGCTGGACACGCTGGAGGACGTCAACACCTACTTCGCGTCGGACGCGATGGTGGCGCGGCTGCGCCGCACCTCCGAGGAGCTGCGCGCGCTCGGCGAGACCGTGCGCGCGGAGGAGCTGGACGGGCAGATCCTGGCCGCCCGGCAGGAGGCTGGCCGGGCCCTGCGGGACCGCGCCGACCTGTTCGAGGGCGGCGCGGGCGGCGAGACGATCCGGCTGGGCAGGCACCGCTTCGCCGTGAACACCCAGCCGATCGACCTCACCCTCACCCCGCACGGCGGGGAGATGTCGGTGGCGATCACCGGCACCGACTTCCGCGCACCTGTCACCGACGAGGGGTTCGGGCGGACGCGGCACCTGTGGGACCGGGTGCTGGTGTCGGAGAGCCCGCAGGTGTACCGGG
The DNA here is from genome assembly GCF_000092985.1 of Nocardiopsis dassonvillei subsp. dassonvillei DSM 43111. Lineage (GTDB taxonomy): Bacteria > Actinomycetota > Actinomycetes > Streptosporangiales > Streptosporangiaceae > Nocardiopsis > Nocardiopsis dassonvillei. The sequence goes on along the minus strand of NC_014211.1, from coordinate 644,853 downwards.
CCGAGTACCTGGCCGCGTCGGTCCTGGCCGCGGCCGAGGAGGGCTCGGAGGGCCTGACGCCGGAGCGGCTGGCCGAGGCCGACGCGGGGGAGCAGGACGGGTCGTCGCTGCCGGACCTGGTGCGCGGCTTCGCCGAGGCCCGCTACGACGAGGGGTACGAGCGGGGCGTGCACGACCACGACGCCGCGCGGATCCTGTCGGTGCTGCTGCGGCTGCGCGCGGGAGCCGGGCTGCTGCGGTACCCGGGCGCGACGCGTGCGGCGGCGCAGGTGTTCTGGGCCTTCGGCGCCGACGAGGAGCGGCGGACGGCGTGGCGGACCCGGGCCGGTTCGCTGGCGCGGGCCCGCGAGGTGTTCGGAGTGCGCGGGTCGGCGGCGGTCGACGCGCTGCGCGCGGAGCTGGCGGCGGCCGTGGACGGGTTCCTCACCGACACCGGGCTCCACCAGGAGGCCGACCTGGACCTGGTGGGCGAGTACCTGTTCGAGGAGATCGCGGCTGAGGGGCCCGGGGAGACGGGGTTCGTGACCGGCGCGGGCGCCCGTACGCTGCTGGACCGGTTCCACCGGGCCGTGGACAGCGCCCGGGAGAGCACGCGCAGGGCCTTCGAGGAGGACCTGCGCGCCCTCGACGCAGACCTGAACGCGCGCCACCAGCTGGTGGCGGCCTGGCTGGAGGCGTTCGCGACCACGCTGGAGGAGGTGGACCCGGGCGACCTGCCCGAGGCCGCCGCGATCGAGCTGACCGGCGGTGCCCTGGAGAGGTACGAGTCCTCGGCGGCCGTCGCGGAGGACGTGGACGGGCTGCTGGGGTCGCACCCGCGCGTGCGCGAGCGCTCCCTGGAACTGCGGCTGGACGAGTTCCTGCCGCGCACCCGCCGGTTCCGGCTGGAGGAGGTGCCCGCCTACCGGGACTTCCAGCGGCGCCGCAACGAGCTGGTGGCGGCCGAGCGCGAGCGGCTGCGGCTGGAGGAGTACCGGCCCAAGGTGATGAGCGGGTTCGTCCGCAACAGGCTGCTGGACGAGGCGTACCTGCCGTTGATCGGCGACAACCTGGCCAAGCAGCTGGGCGCGGCCGGGGACGACAAGCGCACCGACCAGAGCGGCCTGCTGCTGCTCATCTCCCCGCCCGGGTACGGCAAGACCACGCTCATGGAGTACGTGGCCAGCCGTCTGGGGCTGGTGTTCGTCAAGGTCAACGGGCCCGCGCTGGGGCACGCGGTGACCTCGCTGGACCCGGACGAGGCGCCGGACGCCACCTCCCGCCAGGAGGTCGAGAAGATCTCCTTCGCGCTGGAGATGGGCGCCAACACGATGCTGTACCTGGACGACATCCAGCACACCAACCCCGAGCTGCTCCAGAAGTTCATCTCGCTGTGCGACGGCCAGCGGCGCATGGAGGGGGTGTGGAACGGGCGGACCCGGACCTACGACCTGCGGGGCAAGCGCTTCGCGGTGTGCATGGCGGGCAACCCGTACACGGAGCAGGGCAAGCGGTTCCGGATCCCGGACATGCTGGCCAACCGCGCCGACGTGTACAACCTGGGCGACGTGCTGGCGGGCAGGGAGGAGCTGTTCGCGCTGAGCTACGTCGAGAACGCGCTCACCTCGAACCCGACCCTGGCCCCGCTGTCCACGCGGAGCAGGGAGGACGTGTACCGGTTCGTGCGGATGGCGCGGGGCGACGACTCGGTGGGCGCGGACCAGTTCGACCACCCCTACTCGGCGGTCGAGGTGGACCGGATCGTGTCGGTGCTGCGCAAGCTGCTGCGGGTGCAGGAGGTGGTGATGGCCAACAACGCCGCCTACATCGCCTCCGCGGCGCAGTCGGAGGAGGCGCGCACCGAGCCGCCGTTCCGGCTCCAGGGCTCGTACCGCAACATGAACCGGCTGGCGGAGAGGATCGTGCCGGTCATGAACGACGCCGAGGTGGAGGCCGTGATCGACGACCACTACCTGGGCGAGGCGCAGACCCTGACCTCGGGCGCGGAGGCCAACCTGCTCAAGCTCGCGGAGCTGCGCGGGGTCATGACCCCCGAGCAGGAGGCCCGGTGGACGGAGGTCAAGGAGGCCTTCCGGCACGGCCGCGCGCTGGGCGGCGCCGAGGACGACCCGATGACCAGGGCCATCGGCGCGATGGGTCTGCTGGCCGACCGGGTGGGCGAGATCGGCACCGCGATCGGGCGGGGACGGGGCTCCGGGAGCTGACCGGATGACACGTGCGGGCCGCCACCCCCTACGGGTGGCGGCCCGTCGGCGTTTCGGTGACCGGAGACCGTCTACCCGGACTCCGACTCCTCGATGGCGGTGACGAGGCGTCGCGCGTTCTCCGGACTGCGGAGGAGGTAGGCGGTCTCCCTGAGACTCTCGTACTCCGACAACGCCATCATGACCACCGACTCGTGTCCCACTCTGGTGATCACGACCTCCTCGCGGTCGTTCACGACGGAGTCGAGCGTGGCCGCGTAGTTCTCGCGGGACTCCGAGTAGCTCATGGTCTTCATCGCTGCGCCTCCTGGTTCCGCCGTCACACCTCCACGGTTGTACAGGATTCCGTGCGCAGGCCGCTGGACCGTCGTCTCCGACGGACTCAGAGGCGGACGGGTTCGCGCGAGGGGTCGGTGACCATCCTCGGGTCGCGGTCGCGCAGGAGGGCGACGAGCGGCGCGGCGGTCCCCGCCTGCTGCATGGCCTCGCCCTCCTCGGCCAGCAGGCCGACGAGCTGGAAGAAGAGGACGATCCCGTTCGGGGTGTCCATGGCGCGGATCTCGGTGTCGGGGACGATGACCAGCGAGGTCATGTCGCCGTTGGCGGGCTCGCCGCCGAGCGGGGACGGGGTGACGATCCAGTGGCCCACGTCCAGGTCGCTGCCCGCGACGAAGCGGTCGGCCAGGGCGTGCATGACGCGCAGGATCCAGGCGGGCACGGCCTCGTCGCCGTCCTCGCGCGGAACGCGGCAGGTGAACTCGAAGCCCGACCCGGAGACGCGGGGCTCCTCGCTGGTCTTCTCCCCCAGTTCGGTCAGGCCGAAGGACACCAGCAGCCAGTGGCCGTCCAGGGGGTAGGCGAGCACCCCGTCGAGGCCTTTGTCCGACTTCCCGTCCGGCGCGAACTGGATGGTCAGCGGCTGCACGTCGGGGTACCGCTCCGCCCACTCCTCGTAGATCCGGACGAGTCCGGGCAGCATCTCCAGCATCGCGTCGTCGCTCTCCACCTCGGGTGACGGGTCCGGGTCAGAGGATACGAGCGCGCCGGGAGCGCATGGGCCGGGTGCCCCGAACCGTTCGGGCGGCGGGACGGTCCAGAGTCTTCCGGGGACCGTTCGGACGGCGCGGATTTCCCGGGGTCCGCTCCGGGAAATCCGCGCATTTTCCCGGTCGACAGAACCGCGGAGCCCGAACGCGCATCCAAGGCGAATCAGGCCGGTTTCACGCACTTCCGCGTTCGCCGGTAAGAGCCGATCGTCCCACCGCAGACAAACCAGGGAAACCAGCGCAGCCTAACGGGATATTTAGCTTCCGTCATTGATCATTGGCACAGGCGGCGAGGGCCCCGGACACGGAGCACCTGGGGTCGCACCAGCCCGCACGGACAGCGACGCCGACCAGGCGAAGGGCCATCCTTCCCTCACCCGGACAGCACAAACCGCTCCGCCATGATCAATCCCTGAAATTCGACGGTTAATCCTCGGGCCGATACGACTCCGGCACCCTCGGGATTTTCCCCGATATCCACGATCCGCGTTTGAGAAGCCAGCCCGGGGGCACGACCACGCATAACGCACTCATCCCCCAATCCCTGGCGAGTCCATTGACACACCGCTCCCCACAGGAAAGGAACGCGATGAATCGCGATATCCGTACCAGCGCGCTGGCCGTTCTCTCCGCCGGTCTGCTCACTCTCGGCGCGACCGGCTTCAGCCCGGCGGCGGCCTCCGAGCAGCGAGGAGCCGAGACCCAGGGCGTGGAGGCCGGTGCCGACGGGTTCACCGGAACCCTCTCCGGCGAGGTCGTGTACCTGGCTCCGTACGAGTACATCGTCGGCGACCAGGCGTTCTACGTCACCGAGGACACCGAGATCCTCGGCGGCCTGTACACCTGCGCGCCCGAGGTCCCCAACGACGACATGACCGGGACCGTGGAGTGCAGCATGGAGGAGTTCGATGCTGAGCTGAAGGACGGGACCGTGGTGCTGGCCGGGGTCGATGTCGAGAACGGCATCGCCCAGACGATCACCGAGTTCCAGGCCTGATCCTCAGGACATAGGACAGCGGGTGACCGGGTTCAAAGGGGCGGTGCTCCCTACGGGGAGTGCCGCCCCTTGGGCTTGCCACAGCCGTTTCGCATGGTGGCCGTGGATACCAAGCGGCCCCGGGATTCTCCCCCGGACAGCAGGGCCACTGCGGCAGCAGTTTCTACAGACTGGCGGTGAAGACGAAGCCGAGGCTGGTCAGCCCCTCGGATCGGCACAGGTGGTCCGACGCGCCGCCGGTTTCGGTCTGGAGCAACTGGTAGACGGCTCCGTTCTCCTGTCCCCAGCCCATCGCTGCCCGCCACAGCGCACGCCCGTGACCGTGACCGCGCACTTCGGGCAGCACACCGAAGTACTGCGGCAGAAGCCGCGGGACGCCGATGGAGTCCTGGCGAATGGCCATGGGTCCGATAGCACCGACGACACGTCCCTCGGACACGGCAACCAAGAGCGGGCCGTCCAGACCAGTGGTTCGCATCTGTTCGGCTAGGAAGGAGAACCCGTCTCCTTTGAGTGCTTGGGCGAAAACGGCAAAGGTGTCCTGAACAGCCGGAGTCTCAGTGTGCAGACTTTCCACCTCGCCATGGGTGTAGGGCTCGTTCCCGGTGAAGGTCTTGAGTTGGACACGGCAGCTGTGCCAGCGGGTGTCGGCTTCGGTGGAGAACCACAGCACACGCGCCGCCCCCGCGTCGTACGCGGCGGCCAGCTTCCCGGCCTCCTCCAACGCCTGGGCCACGTCGGGCGTTGGCCCGTAGTGGTGAACCTTCACCACGCCCCGACCTCGCGTGGTCAGGGTGGGAACGGTGACGGTCTCGCCCTCGTTGCGAATGGCATCGGCAAGGACCGTTTCGTTCTTGGTCCCACCCCAGCGGGCGTCCTTGTCGTGCGCCAGGAAACTGCCAGTGCCGTTGACTTCCATGACCTCGTCCCACAGGCGGGCGGTGAGGGCATCGGGGTGTACGGGGCCGAGGGTGGGCACGTACGGGAAGGGCAGCACGAGACAGCTGTTGTCACCAGGGCCGGGCATGGGCGCATCGTACCCACACGCAACGGGCTCCGGCGGTCGAACCTCCGGGGCCCGCCTCCGAGAAGTCTCAGGTCAGAAGGGGTTGTCGTCACCCGCGTCGGAACGCCTCGGTGAGGCGGTCGTCAGGCACCAGCGCGCCCTCCTCGACCAGGCGGGCCACCAGTGCGGACGAGGGTTCGTGAACAGCTCGGGTCATGTCTGACCGTTCTCCGCTTGTCCGGCGGCGATCTGCCCCACGGGGAGGACGTTGCCGGGGTCGTCCAACCACACGCGTTGGCCCTCGCAGGTCACGGTCACGCCGAACCGGGAGTGCTCCGGGCGGCCCGCCTCCCGCCACCAGGCGTAGGCCCCGGCCAGCTCGTCGAAGAGGCAGCGCGGGCCGTGCTGGCGGACCCCGAACTCACGAGTGCCGGACCGGACCCGCCACGAGGCCCACGAACCCGAACCCGGGTCCATCAGGTACACCGTGTAGTCCGGGTTGCCCGGCACGTCGTCGTCGAAGACCAGCAGGTCCTTCATGCCGGGAACCCGCAGACCGATCGCGAAGCTCGCGTCGAAGTCGCCGACCGGCTCGTACGGGTGCAGGTCCGTGGTGGTCTCGGTGTACTCGTGGTCGGGACGGACGCGCTCATCGAGCGTGCCGTGCGGTGTGCGCTGGCCACGCACCCACATGAAGCCTGCGTTCCCGCCGAACCTCCCGGACGCCGTTCCGTCCGCGCCGACCTGGAGGCGGAGCAGCGTGCCGTTGTGGAAGCTCGTCCCCCACGGGGTCACGATCCGCCCGCCGGGCACCGTCTGCTCCACCCACGGGTAAGGAACCCTCTGGACGGCGGCGGTCGCCAGTACCCGGTCGTAGGGGGCGTCGGGCGGACAACCCTTCTCACCGTCCCCGAGGACCACATGGACACCGTGGCCCTCCAGGTTCTCCTCAGCCCGCGCGGCCACGGCCGGGTCGATCTCCACCGACGTCACGTTCCCCGCGCCGGCCCTGTCAGCGAGCAGCGCGGCGTTCCACCCGGTTCCGGTGCCGATCTCCAACACCCGCTGACCGGCGGCGAGGTCGGTGGCCTCCAGCATCAGGGCCACGATGCTCGGCATGGACGCCGACGAGGACCGCTGCCCGCGCCCGGTCGGGTCTCCATCGTCGATCTGGGTGATGACGGGCCGGTCGGCGTAGCAGGCACGCAACCACGCGTCCGAGTCATCGGCCCTATCGAGGACGGTCAGGTCATCCCCGTCCTCGATCCAGATCCGGTCGGGGATGAAGCGGTGGCGGGGAACCCGCTCGAAGGTGTCCCGCCAGGCCGGAGAGAGGGCGATCTCCTCGACGAGGCGGGACCGGAGGTCTTCGGGGTTGGTCATTTGTCGTCGCGCTCGTGCTTTCCTCCGCCGTTGTGGGCGATCGAGGGTTCAGCCGCCCTTGATGTCCTGGAGGAGGTTCGCCCACTCAGCGGGAGAGAACGTGAGGTGCCCAAGGTGCGGATTCTGTGAATCGCGCACGTCCGCGCCGCTGGCATGCTCCCTCGCCTCCACGCAGTTATGCCCGTTGGCGCTGTAAGTGGACTTGTGCCACTCGGAGGGGATGCTCATGTGGGGGTCTCCAGTGTTTCCTGTGAGAGCGCGACCGGCAGGGCGCTGCGAGCGCGCCAGTACTCAGCGTAGCCGTATCGGGGCTCCGCCGTTGTGGGCGACCGGTCCGCTGAGGGTCCCGGCCACCCACTCCGTGGTGCAGTGCGGCATGAGGCAACACGGCCAGGCCCAGGGCCGCGACCGCGTGGTGCCACGCCTGGTGGAGGTCAGGCGTTGTCTCGGGAGAGGAGGAGGTCACTGATGTCCTTGAGGCGGGCCCCTTCCAGAACAGGGAGGTCGTTGCCTACGGGAGCGGCAGCGGCCAGCGCTGGTCGCTCTCCGCCGAACCGAACCACACGTGCTGGTCCCCCGGCGTGACGGTGACGCCGTAGGCGCTCCAGCCCGGCTGGCCGTTGGCGACCCACCACCGGTGCGCTTCCTCCACCCGCGTCCACAGACGGCGCGGTCCGCCCTGGACCACGGGGTAGCGACCCTCGTCCGCGTCCATGTCGATCTCGGCCCAGGCCCCGTCGGCGCCCTCCATGAAGAGGAAGTCCGCCCCGGTATCGGCCGTCCTGACCACGGTGTCGGCGTCCGTCGTGGCCAGTTGCGCGAGGAACGCCATGGCCGGTTCCCCGCGAACGAGCGCCGGGTTCAGAGTGGTCGTGCTCCGTTCCCCCGCGTCATCCACGCTGACGCGTTGGCGGGGAACGCTGCTCCGCGCGGGCATGAACCCGGCCCACTGCGGAAGGAAGCGCCCCTGCGCCGTGTGGTCGTCGCGCACCCGGAGCCCGAGCATGGCGCCTCCGGTGCCTCCCGCGATGTTGACGAGGATGCTCCCGCCCGGTGCCGCCTGGGTGATCCACTCCGGCGGAACGTGGGTGAAGGCCGTGGTGCTGACGATCCGGTCGTACGGAGCGCGGTCGGGGAAGCCCTTGTGCCCGTCGTACTCGGCCACGACGGGTGTGTATCCCAGGGCGGAGAGGCGTCGGGCGGCGTCGGAGACCAGGCGCGGTGAGATGTCGATGCTCGTGACCCGGTCCGAACCCAGCACCTCGCACAGGATCGCCGCGTTGTACCCGGAACCGACTCCTACCTCCAGAACGCGGGGGTCGCCGCCCAGGTCGAGTTGGTGGAGCATCCGCGCCATGAGGCTGGGCATCGTGGAGGAGCTGGTCCACCGGCCGGTACCGCGTCCCCCGGGCAGGGCGTCGGTCACCGGTTCTCCGGCGATCTCGATGGTCAGCGTCTCGTCGGCGTAGACGTGGCAGGCCCATTCCTCACGCTGGTCGGGGTCCTCAGCGGACAGGAGCCTGTAACGCGCACCCTGCGGGGTTTCCTCGTGCAGGGCGAAGGCCGGGACGAACACGCCCCGGTCCACGCGTCGGAACGCCTCGGTGAGGCGGTCGTCAGGCACCAGCGCGCCCTCCTCGACCAGGCGGGCCACCAGTGCGGACGAGGGTTCGTGAACAACTCCGGTCACATCTGTCCCTTCTCCAGTAGTTCGGCGATGCTCTGCCCGATGGGCAGACCACAGCGGTCCGCGAGCCATCCCCACTCGCCGTTGGGGTTGACCTCCAGCAGGGTCCACCCGCCGTCGGGTGAGACCACGAAGTCGGCGGCGCCGCAGACGAGTCCGAAGGCGCGCATGTAGCGCTCCAGGCCGGAGCGGACGTCGTCGGGGATGCCGACGACCTCGTACCGGTGGGCGTCGTAGTCACTGCGCCAGTCGATGTGCGCGGCCTGGGACCGGGCGTGGATGGCCACGGCGAACATCGTCCGGCCCACGACGGTCAGACGGACCTCGAACGCCTTGTCCACCCATTCCTGGAAGCAGTGGGCGGTCAGGCCCACGGCAGGGTCGCGGAGTTCCTCCACGGCGGCGACGGCGCTGGCGTAGACGATCCGGGTACGGCCCTGTTCGACGTGCAGCGCGCCGCCGACCGGCTTGTACACGACGGGGCCGGGGATACCGGCGGCCCAATCCGCGGCGTGGTCGGGCACGTTCGTGATGATCGTGCGCGGTACCTTCAGCCCGGCCCTGGCCGCCGCCGCCAGCTGGACGGGCTTGTACTCAGCCGCGCTCATGCGTGACGGCTGGTTGATCCAGAGGCAGTCCAGCGCCAGGAGGACACCACCGAAACCCATGCGGGCCTCGCGGTAGGCCCAGCGCTGGTCGGGGCCGGACATGCCCTCGGCCAACGTGAACTGGGAGGGGCGCCGATAGTAGACCCCCCGTACCGATCCCAGGTCCACGCCGCGGAAGGCGTCGTGCACCGCTCCTTCCCAGTTCCCGTCGAAGGCGGCCTCCACCGTCATGGAGGCGGGGAAGTCGCCGGGGTCCATGCGCACGACGGGCACGCCGCGTTCGGACAGGTGATGGATCACGGGGTCGGCGGTGGCGTCCTCGATGTGGGTGAGGACGAGCACCGCCTTCCGTGCTGCGGAGGAGGCCATCAGTCGGTGGTGGTTTCCTCGGTGCTCGGCCGCGCGCTGTCGGGCTCGCCCGTGGTCTCCTTGGTGCCGCTGGAGCGCTTGCCCACGGCCGGTGCTCCGGTGAGGCGGTCGATGCCCCGCTGGGTCACGGGGTCGTAGACGTAGCGGTCCACCGCTGCGGCCACCTCAGGGCGCGGCTTCGGAGTGACCGCGCGCCGTAGCCCCCAGGGCCGGACCCCGGTCGGAGGCTCGTCGCTGGCTTCGAAGACGGCCGTCGAGGGGTCCAGGGGGAAGGCATCACCGAGGCGGGCGATCTGCGCGCGGGACTCGCCGTCGGGCGACTCCAGCAGTGTCGAGAGGTTCGCGGAGGACATAGGGAGTTCCTTCCTTCTTCGGATACCCCGCACCAGGTCAGCGCGGGGTCCCACCAGTTCCACTCGGACGGTGCCCGCGGAACCGGGGAGCTTTCGCCGTGCCGCTGAGTCCGTGCCCGGGATCTCGGCCGGGGCGGCAGACCGTCGCGGACGCGCGGACCGGCTCGTGGCGGCGCTACGGGATAGGGGCGGATTCATCCGGCTGGTTCAGGAGCGCGGCGATGTGTTCCTTGGGGTAGCGGCGGGCTCCGCCCGGGGTGCGGAAGGGCCGGAGGACGCGGTCCCAGTCGCCTCGGTGGAGGCTGCGGGGGCGGATGTTGAACAGTTGGGCGACTTCGCCAGGGGTGAAGACGTCGGGGCGGCCGTCGAGAAGGTAGCTGTAGTCGGGCATGAGGCGCTTTCCGTGTTCGGCGGGCGGGCGTGGCGCGAGGCAGTGCCGTTCCTCAGACCTTGGTGCTGGGAGCCCCGGCCCACTGCTCCCCAGAGCGGTCGATGAGGGCGCGCACCGTCAGGGATTCGCCCGCGTTTCCGGTCCAGTCCCAGGACACCGACAGCTCGTCCAGCATCAGCAGCCCGTTGCCGGTGGCCTCCAGCGGTTCCGTGGGCTTTCGCGGACGCGGAAAGCGGATGGGCTGGTCCGGCCGGGGTCCGTCGTCGGTGACCGTCAGGGTGTAGGTGTGGGGCTTGCGGTGCAGCGTGACCCGGACGGTGCCGCCTGGGTCGCCGGACCGGCTGTGCTGCTGCGCGTTGGTGACCAGCAGGCTCACGGCCAGCACCAGCGGAAAGGCCGCACGGCGCGGGGAGCGGGCGTTGCGGTAGGCCCAGTCCCGGGCGATCCCGACGTGGCGGGGATCGCTGCCCAGGACGATGCCGCAGCGGTCGGAGTCCTCGAACCGCATCCGCCAGGGCGGTTGGAGCGTCGGCGTTCGGCGGCCGGTAACGCCTTCCGGGGTGGACTGACGAGGGATAGCCTGGTTCATGTTCGTACCTGTTGTCGTGAGAAGCACGGGTTCCGGACCAGGTCCCGGGGTTGTCAGTACAGCCGCCGGGACTTTTCTTCGGCCGTCGTCACAGTCTCACCAGAAGGCCTCTTCAGCTACCAACCTCTGGGATATCCGAAATTTCTCGGTGAATCTCGTTGGCGGCTGATAGCAGGCTGATAGAAAGCAATACATGGCGAACGAGGTCGATCCGAAGGCTCAGAGGTTCGGTGCCGAGGTACGTCGGATCCGCGAGCAGGCAGGGTTTTCACAGACCAGACTGGCAAGCCTGATCCCGGCATCCCAGGCGACGGTCAGTGATATCGAACTGGGCAAGACGCCCACCAAAAAGGTCACCGCACAACGAATCGGTCAGGCGCTCAACAGCGAGGAACGGCTAGTCTCCGTGTGGGAGGACCAGTACGAGGGGTACAAGCCTCCGGACTGGTACAAGGAGCTGCCACTCGTGGAGCAGCGGGCCACGCAGATCCAGCAGTACCACCCGTTGCTCGTCCCAGGTCTTCTTCAAACCCGTGATTACATGCGAGCCACGATCAGGGCCCCCAAGAAGACAGCACAGCAAGAAGCCATAGACGCGAAGGTTGAAGAAAGGAGCGAGCGCCAAAATTTCCTGAAGCGCGAAAACCCACCCTTCTACTCGGTCGTCTTGGATGAAACCGTGCTGCATCGACGCATTGGAAGCCCTGACACGATGCGAGGTCAGCTCGAATACCTGCTGGAGGCCTCGGCCCAGAGCCGCATGGAAATTCTGGTCATCCCCGCAGACACCTGGGACCACCCGGGTTTGGACAACGGGGTAATATTGCTGAAAGTTCCGAATTCCGGAACGCTCCTCTACCTGGAGACAGGACCCATCGGAGGAGTGATATCTGATACCAGAATGGTCGATGAGTACATCTCTCTGATGAGTGACCTGCGGGGACTGGCTCTGCCTCCCAATCAGACACGGTCGTTGATCAAGAAAGTGCTAGGAGAAATCGAGTGACCCCTGAAGGAACACGGCACGAACCCACGTACACCACTGGCGACGTGGATCAGGCGAAGTTCTGTCCGACCGCACCCTCATGGCACAAGAGCAGCTACAGCATCGCCGACACCAACTGTGTCGAGGTCGCCGAGGGCGTCACCACGGCGTTGCGAGACACGCAGAACCGCGAACTGGGGCACCTGTCGTTCGCGGCCACCGAGTGGACCGCGCTCGTGGACTCGCTCAAGAGCCTCGGCTAGCCGCCGGAGGCCACAGGGCGGCACTCCTCACGTAGTGCCGCCCTTTTCAGGTCGCCGCCCGACCTCCCCCGTTCTGGTCATCCGCGCCCTCGGGCGGGCCGGTGATGAGCGCGACCACCGTGCCTCCCCGGCGGAACCTTCCTCGCGCCGCCAGGTCGTAGACCCCGGCGAGCATCTTGGCCACGTAGCTCCGTTCCAGCAGCACCCCGTGGCGCGCGTGGAACTCCCGGATGAAGGCGGCCAGCTCGGGCGGGTACTTGGCGAACCCCCCGAAGTGGTAGCCGGTCTCGATCGACCAGTTGCCGGTCACCGCACCCGCGTCCTCCTGGAACCGGCGCACCTCCTCTTTGAGGAAGCCACCGCCCTTCAGCACCGAGAAACCGATGGCCTCCCGTCCGGCGGACAACCTCGCCGCCAGGCCAGCGAGGGTCCCGCCCGTACCGCACGCGCAGCAGAGGGCGTCGAAGTCCGCGTCGATCTCGTCAGCGATCGTGGCGCAGCCGCGCACGGCCAGGGCATTGCTCCCGCCCTCGGGCAGCAGGTAGAAGTCACCGAACCGCTCGCGCAACCCGTCGATGACCTCCGACATGTGCTTGGCCCGATAGGTGGTCCGGTCCAGGTACTCCAGCCGCATCCCCTGTTCCGTGGCATAGGCGAGCGACCAGTTGAGCGGCCGGTGCCCCTCGCCTCGGATGACGCCGATGGTCGAGAACCCGCACGCCCTTCCGGCCGCGGCCACCGCGCGGATGTGGTTGGAGTAGGCGCCGCCGAAGGTCAGCAGCGTGGAACGGCCCTGTTCGTGCGCCGCCTGAAGGTTGAGGTGGAGCTTGCGCCACTTGTTTCCCGGCACCTCGGCGCTGATGAGGTCATCGCGCTTGAGCAGCAGCCGGACCCCGTGCTCGCGCAGGAACTCGTCGTTGACCTCCTCCAACGGTGAAGGCAACCGCACGTCCGCGTGACCACAGCCCCTGAGCCCCATACGGGTCAGGCTAGTGCGGCGGCCGAAAGGCCGACCGGGTCGGGCGTCAAGCCGCGACGGCCGGGAAACGGCATCCCACGAGACGATGCCTTTGCCGTGCGCCCATGCAGTGTCGGGCATTCTCAACAAATGTCACCAATAACGACATTCAGGGCCATTTTCACAGAACTCCAGGACAGCCAGGAAAGCGTTGTTCATGCCCACTGAACTGCGGAGATGCCGTCAAGCCGAAATTACCCTGGAGTAGTTCGCAGAAAAGTTCGCTTCCACTCCACCCCTGCCCTTAATCTGGCACCGGACACACAAATCCATCCACACAATGACCCCGCGACGGTTACTCACCGTCCGGGGCCGTGGCCAGCAACTTCGAACCTTTTAGAGCAAGGATTGCCAGCATGCGCCAGTTTAGCGCTGCGGCCCTGATCCGTGCCCTCGGCACGGTCAAGGCCCTCTTCGCGCCCCCTCGCGGACGCCACTCCACCGGCGGCCGACGCCGCCGCTCCACCCGGGTCCGCCGCTACGTCCCGGTTCCCGACCAGGTCCGCGCTCCGGTCGAGGCCACCACGCCTCCCGCACGAACCGACCGGGCTCCCGAACGCCCCGAGCGACCCGGGCACCCCGAGCGCCCCGCCGCTCCCGGCTCCGTTCCCGCCGCCGCTCCCGCTCCAGCCACCGCCCCCTGTCTGGCCCCGCCGAGCGTGCGCTTCCCCGCCGAGGACATCGCCCTGGTCCGCCCCTACTACGCGGCCCGAGAACAGGCCCGCGCAGAGGCTCGCGCGGGAACCCGCGAGCCCGGAGCCGCGCGGGCCCGGCGCGAGATCACCATCCGCCTCGACCAGCGGCCCGGCACGAACACCCCGTTCTCCGGCGACCTCCTGGCGACCGACTCTGGCCCGGTCCCGGCCCGGGTCCCCGCTGCGGCCTCGACCAAGGCTCCCGTCCCGGTCCTCGCGCAGGCCTTCGGACCCGGACCGGCCCCGGTACCCGCCCCTCGCCCTCCGTCCCCAGCGTGCGAGGACTCCGAGGACTGGCGCGCGTTCACCCGGCTCGCCCGCGTCTGGCTCGACCAACAGCAGCAACGAGCCGAGCGGACGCAGCGAGCACAGCAGTCACATCAGCCCCGCACGGAGCACCACCGACAGGCGGTCCCGGCATGATCTTCCTGAGCACCCCCAAGGTTCCGCGCCCCCTCGTCCGCTGGGAGCACCGCGTCTACCCGGGAGCGCTGGACCAGCTCGCGCGGGTCCGCGCCGACCTCGCGGCCGACCTGGCCGGTTTCGACGGCGACCTCGTCGAGACCGTGCGGCTGTGCGCCAGCGAGCTGTTCGCGAACTCCGTCAAGTACACGGATTCGGGAAGGGAGGACGGCGAGGTCGTCCGCGCGCTGTCGATGCCCAACGCGCGAACGCTCCGCTTCTCGGTGAGCGACTGCGGCGGAGGCGGCGCGATCCCGGCCGTCCCGCAGGAGCGGACGGAGGACGAGTGGAGCTGGGCCGAGGGCCAGCGCGGGCTGCTGCTCGTGCAGAACCTGTCCACAGCCTGGGGACACTTCCGCCTCACCCCCTGGGCCGACCTGGGCACCCACGTGTGGGCCACGTTCGCCGTCCCCCCGGGCGGCGCTCCGCCCGCCACGCGCCCCTACGTCCTCATCGGCTGAGGCCGGACTCCGAACGGGCGGGGAGGCCCCGGCCAGCGCCTCCCCGCCCCGTGCGAGCCCCCGAACAGCCCGTTCAGCGCGCCTCACGAAAACCCGCCCCTCCTTTTGGTATCCCCTGGGACACAACTCCCTCCCTCCCACTGGCGCAGGTCGCTACTCGGTAGTAACATTGACTTGTTACTAGTCGGTAGATCCGCGTGTACAGACACCGCGGCCAGGGACACAGCGGAGCTGTCCATGACGCATTACAAGAGCAACCTGCGCGACATCGAGTTCAACCTCTTCGAGGTCTTCAAGCGCCAGGACGTCCTGGGGCAGGCCCCCTTCGAGGAGCTGGACGAGGAGACCGCCCGCACGATCCTGGACGAGGTCAACCGCCTCGCCACGGGCGTCATCGCGGAGTCCTTCGAGGACGCGGACCGCAACCCCCCGGTCTTCGACCCCAAGACGAACACCGTCGCGCTCCCCGAGAGCCTGAAGAAGTCCTACAAGGCCTACATGGACGCCGGCTGGTACAACCTCGACCTCCCCCAGGAGCTGGGCGGCCTGGGCGCCCCCCGCTCCCTGGTCTGGTCCGCCGCCGAACTGATCCTCGGCTCCAACCCCGCCGTGCACATGTACTCGGCCGGTCCCGGCTTCGCGAGCATCCTCCACTCCGAGGGCAACGAGGAGCAGAAGCGGTTCGCCGAGCTGGCCATCGAGCGCGGCTGGGGCGCCACCATGGTCCTCACCGAGCCGGACGCCGGTTCGGACGTCGGCGCGGGCCGCACCAAGGCCGTGGACCAGGGCGACGGCACCTGGCACATCGAGGGCGTGAAGCGCTTCATCACCTCGGCCGAGCAGGACATGACCGAGAACATCTTCCACCTGGTGCTCGCGCGTCCCGAGGGTGCCGGCCCCGGCACCAAGGGCCTCTCGCTCTTCCTGGTCCCCAAGTACCTCATCAACGAGGACGGCTCGCCCGGCGAGCGCAACGGCGCCTACGTCACCAACGTCGAGCACAAGATGGGGCTCAAGGCCTCCACCACCTGTGAGCTGACCTTCGGCGACAAGCACCCCGCCATCGGCTACCTCGTGGGCGACAAGCACGACGGCATCCGCCAGATGTTCCTCGTCATCGAGTACGCGCGCATGATGGTCGGCACGAAGGCGATCGCCACCCTGTCCACCGGCTACCTCAACGCCCTGGAGTACGCCAAGGAGCGCGTGCAGGGCAACGACCTGGCCGCGGGCAAGGACTCCCCCAAGGTGACCATCACCCACCACCCGGACGTGCGCCGCAGCCTCATGACGCAGAAGTCCTACGTGGAGGCCATGCGCGCCCTGGTGCTCTACACCGCCACCCAGCAGGACGCGATCCAGATCGCGCACCGCACGGGCCAGGACGCCACGGAGCTGGAGGCCATGAACGACCTCCTGCTGCCGATCGTCAAGGGCGTGGGCTCCGAGCGCTCCTACGCGCTGCTCGCCGAGTCCCTCCAGACCCTGGGCGGCTCCGGGTTCCTCCAGGAGTACCCGATCGAGCAGTACATCCGGGACGCCAAGATCGACACCCTCTACGAGGGCACCACCGCGATCCAGGCCCAGGACTTCTTCTTCCGCAAGATCGTGAAGAACGGCGGCCAGGCCCTGGGCAAGCTGGCCGGGGAGATCAAGGCCTTCGCGCAGAGCGACGCGGGCAACGGCCAGCTCAAGCAGGAGCGCGCGCTGCTCCTGGAGGCGGCCGAGAACGTCGAGAAGATCGTCGAGCTCATGGTCGGCCACGCGATGGGCTCCGCCGAGGACGCGCGCGAGCTGTACAAGGTGGGCCTGAACTCCACCCGCCTGCTCATGGCCTTCGGTGACGTCGTCCTGTCCTGGCTGCTGCTGCGCCAGGCCGAGGTGGCCCTCAACAGCATCGACGGCGCCAGCGACGAGGACAAGGACTTCTACACCGGCAAGATCGCCGCCGCGCGCTTCTTCGCCGAGCAGTTCCTGCCGCGCATCGCCGCCGAGCGCCGCATCGCCGAGGGCGTGACGGTGGACCTGATGGACGTCCCCGAGTCCGCCTTCTAACCACGTCGGACCCAGCGGGAGGGCGGGGCGGCCACCGGGCCGCCCCGCCCTCCGGCGGATGCCTAGGTCAGACCGTTCTCAGCCGCTCCACCGGTTGCCCCGTGATCTCCGCGACTCATTCCCACGCCCGTTTCATGACCGCCGGATCGGCGAGGTCGGAGAAGGCTTCGGAGAAGCGCGCCAGACCGTCCACGGTCACCGCACCGCCGGAGGGGTGCGCTGTCCGCTCCAACAGGCGTCTCAGGTACTCGCCACGCGACAGTCCCTGCCTCCTGGCGTCCGCGTCGATGACTTCCAGGACGCCTTCCGGCACGTTCCGGATCAGCACGTCGGCCATGGGACCACCTCCAAGCGGTATCCGAGGATCATCCCGAAGTTCCGTCGCTGAAGGAGCGTGACGGTGGACAAGCGGGACGCCCCGCGCCACGGTCCCGTGCGCGGGACGCGCCGGTCGCGGCTCACCGGCTCCGGTCCCACACGCCCGGAACACGCCCGCTCGGGCAGCTCCGCCGCACGTCCGCGCCACTCGTCCCACGTGTACGGGGGGTGGCGCTGGGTAGCCGCTCACCCGAGCGCGTGCGCCGCCGGGAGGCGCACGGAAGGGGGCAGAGCATGGCACGCGACGACCGCGTCGAGGGAGCAGGGGAGTTCGACGACTACGACCGCGTGGCGGTGGTGACGGGCGCGGACAGCGGAATCGGCCGGGCGACGGCGATCCGCCTCGCGCAGCAGGGCTTCGACGTCGGCGTCACCTTCCACAGCGACGCGGAGGGCGTGCACCGCACGGAGGCCGAGATCCGCGAGACCGGACGCCGGGTGTCCGTCCGCCAGCACGACCTCTCCGACCCCGTGCGGGGCTCGGAGGCCGTCGCCGAGCTGATCGAGGACCTCGGCGGCATCGGCGTCCTGGTCAACAACGCGGGCACCGGCTCCGGGGAGCACCTGCTGGAGACCAGCTACGAGCGCTGGCGCGAGGTCCTGTCCGTGGACCTGGACGCGCCCTTCCTGTGCTCGAAGATCGCGGCCGCGCACATGCGCGACGCCGGTCGCGGCGGCCGCATCGTCAACATCACCAGCGTGCACGAGGAGTTCCCGCGGGTGACCGCGGGCGCCTACTGCACCGCCAAGGGCGGCCTGAAGCTGCTCACCCGCGTCCTGGCCCTGGAACTGGGCCTGTACGGCATCACCGTGAACGCGGTGGCGCCGGGCGAGATCGCCACGCCCATGACCGGGCAGCACGAGGAGGAGCCCGCGCTGGACTCGCGCGCCGGGTACCCGCTGCCCCGGCCGGGCCACGCCTACGAGGTGGCGGAGGCCGTGGCCTTCCTCGCCAAGCCGGAGGCGTCCTACGTCACCGGCGCCTCGCTGTTCGTGGACGGCGGACTCTCCCTGATGGGCCCGCAGGCCGGTGGCGCGCTCCAGGACGCCACCTGGCGCGCGGGCTGACCCCGCCCGCACCCGGATCCGCCGCCGCGGTCCGCTGGGAGGCTCCGGCCCGCCCCGGCGCCACCCAGAGGACCGTGCGCGGCGGTCCCCCCATTCAGGTGGCGGTTCCGCCCCCGACGCTACCGTCGGCGGCCGACGGTGACGCCGGAAGAGGGACCGCCGTCGAACGCACGCTCCCCGCGCCGTCAGTGTTTCGCGTCGTCAGTGTTCCGGCGTGCCGGGCTCCGCGTCGGGTTCCTCCGCGACCGACCACCCGGACCAGTGGCGGACCTCCACCAGGATGATCGCCTCCTCGGGCGGCGTGTCCCGGTACTGGGGATAGCGCTCAACCAGCCTGTCGCGGGCCTCGGTCCAGGCCGGGCCGTCGTGCAGGACCAGCGCCTCACCGTCCGCGCGGACCCACCACAGCCGGTCCCAGTCGTCGGAGTACTCGTCCGCGAGCAGCGACACCCGGGGGTTGCCCTCGATGTCGAGCAGCCGCCTGAGCCGGTACGTGGTCTTGGGCTTGTGGTCCACGGGGATCGCGATCGTGTCGCCGTAGGCCGCGAACACCACGGGCACCAGATGGGGCTGCCCGTGCTCTCCCACCGTGGCCAGCCTGGCGACGCGGCTCCGCGCGAACATCTCCCTGGACCGTTCCGGACTCCACCTCATGACAGAGAAAATCCCACGCGGCCCGGGACGGCACAAGGGGCGCGCACGCCCCTTTTTCTCCCCTTGCCCCCGCACGCACGCGCGCGAGCAGGACCAGACCACCCTGGAGCGTCCACCGGTAGGTGTCGGATGCGGATTGGCCGAAACCCTTTCGCGCGGGCGGTTTCCTTTCGTCCGAGGGCGGTGAAACCATCAACGCGGTTGGAACATCACATACCTGTGTCCGCGTCCGGGAGCGGACGACCGATGAGAGGGCACAGAGGCGCCGCCGGAGGAGCCACCATGAAGTTCGAACTGGTCGAACCCCCCTGACTCGGAGGAACCGCCGCAGACCGCTCACGACGAGCAGGAGCCACCCCCTGGCGGCCGCCCCGACCCTTGCGAAAGGGATTCCGATGAGCACCACCACCGCGGTCAGCGACCTCGCCGCCCGCATCCACGCGATCGACTGGGACGGCGACGTGGAACACACGCGGTCGCGGGTCGCGCTGATGCGCGAGTACCTGCGCCGCTCGGCCGTGTGGACACGTGCCCTGGGTACCAGGGGATGGCCGTTCTACGACATCGCGGAATTCGCGGCGCCGGGCGTGCGCGCCGCGGACGAGGTGGTCGAAGGTGTGCTGGAGAGCCCGGTGGTCATCGATCAGTACCCGACGGTGGGCAGGAGCTGCGTGTGGGCGCTGCACCTGGCAGCAGCCCGCGATGCCGGAGTGCCCCTGCCGGACCTGCCCGATCCCTTCGAACCGCTGATCCGCATGTACGAGCGCGGCGGCGGCTTCTCCCTGTCGACCACCGGCACGATCGACATCGACACGGCGGGCCTGTACCGGGGCAGGCTCCCCGACCACCTCGGGGGCGAGCCCAGGGCTCCCGAGACCGAGGCCGGGCTCGACGCCCTCGACGGCGTCGGCGGCTGCCCCCCGGTGCCGTACGCCCGGCGCACGGCACCGCCAACGAACCCCCTCCCTCCTTTCACTCCCGGATTTCGACCGAAAAGGATTCCAGGAGAGGCAGGGAAACCTCAACAGTCATGCGGAGCGGCACGGCAGGAACCGCCCCGAGGAAACGAATGGAACAGGAGCCCTACCTTCGGAAACCCCGGTGGACTGGATACTCAACGGGGTGGAACAGACGACTCCGGATTACGGCAACCGTCCCACGCGGAACCCGGGGAAGGAGCGGAAGGAAGTTCGATGGATCTTGCCGAGCAGCAGGAGCTGGTGCGCGACATGGCACTTGAACTGGTCGAGGCCGCTCCGGACGGCTGGACCTCGATGAACTACCGGTATGACTACATCGGGGGCGGCGCGGCGAGCGAGAACCTCGTGACCTTCGAGAACGGAGAGACGGAGAGGAAGCGCCATCCGCGCTCCGTCGACAAGAAGGCCAAGTTCCTCAAGAGTGAGATGTACCAGGAGGGCAAGGGGACCTGGCTCGGCATGTCGATCTCGGTGACCAGGCCCGGGAAGTTCAACGCGCAATTCCACTACGACAAGGAGCTGGGGGTCCACCCGATCCCCCCGTCTCCGGACAGCTACGTCTTCGAACTGGGGAAGTTCCCCCGGAACGACGACGCGCTCTCCGACTGGCTCAGGGAGCGGATCGACCAGGCGCGGGGCTGAGCACCTGCCCAGAGGCCGGACGAGCCCCGTCCGGTCCGGGTCATGCCTGGAACCGTCCGCGTCACGCAGCCCCGGCAACGGACCGTCTTCGACGCGGAGGCCGTCGGCGTAGGCGACGTGGAGATCATGGGAGGCCGAGCACAGCGTCGGCGTCGAGGGTCGGGGTGATGTCCCCGCACGGACCGCGCTGCGCCGTGAAGCCCAGTTCGATGCCGGGCCAGCGTGGGCCGCGGAGGGGTTGCGGGCAGGGATGTGTCGGCGCATCGTGGTACCCGATGCCGTGATCCGGAACGACTGGCTGATCGGCGCCCCGGTCAAGCGGTCATCGAACGCTTGCGACCACTGACCAGGGCACGCGACAACCCCGTCAACGATCTAGGCCCGCGGGCGGCGGAGGACGAAGTAGTACAGCGCCGCGGTCGCGCACACCGTGGCGACGGCCATCGGCACGAACGCCAGCTGGTAGGCCTCGGGGCCCTCCGGCAGCGTCTGGAGCAGCGCGCCCGCCGCCACCGTGCACACCACGGCGGTCGTGAACCCGCTCATGTTCACCAGGCCGGAGGCGACGCCGGTCCGGCTCGCGGGGATCCCGTCGCGCGCGAAGTCGAAGGAGACCGTCGGCGCCAGGGTCTGCCCGATCGCGCTCGCCGCGAGCACCGTCAGCCCCAGGGCCACCGGGACTCCCCCGGGCCACGCCACCATCAGCAGCCAGCCCAGGCTCAGCGTCGTGCTCAGGATGAGCCCCAGCCACCGGCGCACGCCGGGGCTGCGCCCGATCACGACGCCCGCGAGCGGAGCCATCCACAGCCCGCCCGCGGCCAGGGCGGTGAGGGTGAGGGCGGCGGTGTCCTCGGACAGCCCCAGGCCGCCCACGAGGAACGGGTAACCCCACAACACCATCATCATCGTGAACGGGGCCATGACGGCCGCGTGGTGGGCCATGCCGATCTGCGGGCCTCGCGAACGCAGCGCCTCCTTGAGCGCGGCCCACACCGAGATCGGGTCGGCGACCGTGGAACGGCCCGCCGCACCGGCCGGGCGGTCGCGCACGACCACCAGCATCAGCAGGGCCATCAGCGCGGTCAGGACCGTGGTGGCCAGGAAGGCGGCCACCCAGCCGAAGCCCTCCAGGGCCCAGGCCATCGGCGCGGCGCTGGCCACCTGCCCCGTTCCGCCGACCACGCCGGTGAGCCCGCTGACGAGGGCGTAGCGCGAACGCGGGAACCACAGGGCCGCCAGGCGGATGACGTTGAGGAAGACCAGGGCGTCGCCGAGACCGATGAGGAACCGCCCGGCCACCGCCACCTCGATGCCGGGGGCGAGCGCGAACAGGCACGCGCCGACCGTCATCGCCGCCATGCCCATGACGAGCGTGTAGCGGGGCCCGAGCCGGTCGGCCAGCAACCCGGTGGGCACCTGGAGGACCACGTACACCAGGAGTTGCAGCATCGGCAGAAGGGACAGCAGAGCCGGTCCGACGTCGAAGCGGGCCTGGGCCTCCAGGGCGGCCACACCCAGACCGTTGCGGTGCAGCATCGCCAGGAAGTACCCGCCCACGGCGACGCCCCACACGAGCCAGGCCCTGGCGCCGCCAGCGGGTTCGGAGGCCACGACGCCCTCCCGTGCAGTAGTCCGGTCACCGGATGTCTCGGTCTGTGTCACTGGGCGACTTCTCTCCGTTTCGTACGACCGTTCCAGTGTCCTCCACATACGGGACCAGCCCTTACACCGGGGTGAAAGCGTGGGCAAAACCGACGGGAACACCGGCATGTCGGGAGGAGGCGTGGACGGCAAAGCCGGGGTTTGACCGGGTCAAGGGCCCGCAACCTGCACTAAGTCGCGGAGAGTCACGACAAACACGCCAAGAGTCGCCACAACGAGTGACACTGGCGACATCTCCCACACAAACGGACAGGCTTTTCGGGAGGCTCAAAAAACGGTCTGGTGTTCGGAATACATGCCCTGAGCTGGTAGTTCTTGATTTGGTGAAGTCGAGACACATTCGTTAAATGTGATATTGGTCACTTGTAGAAGCCTCGACTACAAGGGGTCAGTTGCTGCTAGCATCCGGAGCGCAAAGAATAACTACGAGGTAACGACACCGTTCACGCCTCACCAACTTTGTGGAGGGAACCCGCCAAGGCCACCTGAGGCGGAGCACCTCGATCCGCGGCGACGTGGCCGCACAAGCGAACACGGCACCGCGGCAACCTAGACCACTGGAGACGACCTTGAGTCACTGGCGCCTGAACAACCCCCGGGCCTCCCGGGCGAAATCGGCCCTCGCCAGGCGAATCAAGCACAAGCCCCGCCACGCCTTCTGCGCCCAGCGCGCGATCACGGCACTCCTGGGCGAGCTCGCCTCCGTGACCCCCCGCCAGTTCTACTGGTCGGGCAGCTCCGAGCTGGCCGTCGTCTCGGTCCAGCGGGACGTCAACGTCTGGTGTCGCGACGGCCGCTTCTTCTGGAACGACCTGTTCCACGGCGGCCCGGTCTCGCACCCCGCGAGCGACCCCGTCGGCGCCGCCGAGCTCCTCAACCCCTTCGCGCAGGGGCCCGAGCCGGTCTACGGCCACGGCAGCGTCATCAAACACACGGTCGCGGCCTGAGGCCGCACGGCCGGATCCGAGGCCCCCGGCCAGCGCAGCCCCGCTGAGGCCCCGGCTGCCGCCCGCGGAGCCCGCTCCGCACACGTACCCGCCCGCGCACTCCCCTGTCCGGCGCACGGCCTCGTACGGGCGCTGAACGCGCCCGGCACGCCTGTCGGCGTCCCCATGCCCCGCGCGCGGACCCCGTCGCCCCGCGCGGCGCCGTTCTCCCGTGGAGACGACCCTCTTCCCGCACACGCCCCTCGGCCACCTGTCCGGCGCGCGTGCGGACGATCCCTTGCCCCTTCGCCTACCCGCGCAGGAGGGTTCGACACGCCCCGGTTCGGCGTAAAGCCGAAATCCCCTGGCACACGGGCGTTCCCGCGTCCCGTTTCCAAAGGCCCCGGCGGACCTTTCGCCCGCCG
This sequence comes from Nocardiopsis dassonvillei subsp. dassonvillei DSM 43111, assembly GCF_000092985.1. Classification (GTDB taxonomy): domain Bacteria; phylum Actinomycetota; class Actinomycetes; order Streptosporangiales; family Streptosporangiaceae; genus Nocardiopsis; species Nocardiopsis dassonvillei. The sequence goes on along the minus strand of NC_014211.1, from coordinate 621,546 downwards.
CGCGTCCCTGCGGCCTTCCTCCGGCCGAGAGATCTTCGGACCTAAGGCACCAAAAACTGACAGACAGGCACATAACCTGTCCGAACCCTCCAGAACCATTCCCCACCAGCGGTCTTCTGGGGTTACGGTGGCTGCTGACAACCACACACGCACCGGCCCGGAACCGTCGGGCCGTCCTCGCTCACCCCCGTAACACCCCCCCAGAGGACCCATGCGCCCCCTCCACCCCGAAGAACCCTCACGGCTCGGGGAACGCCGCCGCCGCTCCCTGCTGCGCGCGGCAGCGCTGGCCGGTGTGGTGGTGCTCCTGGTGAGCGTGGGGCTGTACTCCTTCACCGCCCCCTCCTGGGACCCCCAGGCGGCCGAGGGCGCCGCCGACTGCTCCGCGACCGGATCGGCCGTCTCCGACAGCCTCGCGCCGACCGGGACCCCGATGGCCTCCTTCCCCGAGGACGTGCCGCTCGCGCTGTCCTTCTCGCCCGACGGCTCCGTCCTGGCCGTCTCCCAGATCGACACGGTGACCCTGTGGGACTGGCGGGAGTCGCGCGCCATCGCCCGCATCGACCACGACTCCTCCGCCGTGCCGCCGACCCCGGCGGCGTTCAGCCCCGACGGGTGCCTGCTCGCCTACGGAACCCTCGACGGCGCCACCGTCGTCGATCTGGAGACCGGCAGGAGGCGGGACGTCGGCGAGGAGAGGGCCGTGCGGTCGATCGCCTTCAGCCCCGACGGCTCCTCACTCGCGCTGGGCGTGCGCGGCGACCCCGACGGACGGCACCTGCACCTGCACGACACCCGCACCTGGGAGCTGGAGGCGCGGCTGTCCGGCTCGGGCGTACTGGGCTCGATCAGGTACTCGCTCGACGGCAGCGTGGTGGCGGGCGGCGAGGAGGGCGGCGGGATCGCCGTGTGGGACACCGGGAGCCTCTCGCTGCGGGGCCTGATCCGTGAGCGCGCCGGTGTCGGCGCGGCCTCGTTCGACCTCGTCCCGGACGGCTCGGCCGTGCTGCTCATCCGCTCCGGCTCCGTGTTCCTCGTCGTGCCCGGAACCGGAGCGATCGTCCGCGAGTTCGTTCCCGGCTCGGACGAGGGCATCCTGGTGGACGTCGCGTACAGCGCCGCGAGCGGCCGTGTGTTCGCCGCCCGCCTGGACCCCTCCACCGGCCGCGGCGACATGGTCGCGTGGCGGTACGCCTCGGCGACCGAGGTCGCGCTGGGCCCGGACCTGCCCCGGGTGTTCCCCATGGCCCTGTCCCAGGACGGGTCCCGGGTGGCGGGCCTGCGCACGGGGACCGGCGACGTCGCCGTCTACGACACCGAACTGAGCCTGATCAACGTGCTCACGCCCTGAGCCGGGCCGCGTGAGCGGTGTTCGCGGACCCCGAGCGCGGGGCCACCGACGACGGCGGCGCGATCACCGTCCGGGAAGCGGCGGCCACCCCCGAGGAGCGGATCGCCCCGGTGGGGCCCGGGGCCCCGGAGGCGCTGGGGCCGCCGCTGTACCGACCTCAGGAGACGCTAGACACCGGTGGCGGCGAGGATCTCCTCCGCCGCCATGAGGGCGCGCGCGACCATCTCCTCCTCGTCGACGTAGGGGACGCCCTCGTAGTCGACGACCTCCGTCGCCGAGTAGTCGACGCTCACACCGACCTGGCCCTGGACCACCTGGAGGTCGACGTCGGTGCCCTCCGGGTCGACCTCCACGACCGCGTAGTCACCGATCTCGATCGAGGGGTCGGCGTCCTCCTCCGCGGGTGCCGAGGTGTCCTCCTCGTAGAGGCCCTCGTTGATCTCCAGGCGGTAGGTGAGACTGTGGCTGCGCGGCGGCGGGCCGATGCTCGTAGCCACGGTGACGCACGTCATGGAGAGGCCACCGAGATTCTCCACGTCCTCGGCGTCGGGGACACCGGCATCGGACTCCTGGTTGCCGGCCCGGTCCTCGGGCGGACCGAGCAGCTCGGTGCTGGTCTCTTCGGAGAGCACCTGGCACAGGTCGTCGGGGGCCAGCTCCATCGGGTCCACCAGCTCGACCGCCGCCTCGGGGGTCCCCTCGGGCGGGGAGTCCCGGGCGTCGGCCGCGGCGGCGTCGGGGGCGTCCGCGGCCTGCTCCGGCTCCGCGCCGCCGCAGGCGGTCAGCAGGAGGGCCAGGACCAGCGCGGTCGCGGTCTTCGTCGTGTGGGGCGCAGGGGGCACCGGGGGTTTCCTTCCTGGGGAACGCGAACGGCGGACACCATATCGCCCTCCCCTCACATTCCGTCACACAGCGTCCCGGACAGCGCCGCCTTCCGCGGGCCGCGACCCGGTGTCCGGAACAGGCCAGGAACGTTCCGAGCACCGCGGCCGCGTTACACAATGGGGCGGGTACGCAACCGCCACGAAGGGACCCGCCGCCATGCCGGACACCGCCCTGGGCCGCCGTGCCCGCCGCACCAGTCCCGCCCTGTCCGCGCTGGCCAGGCTGATCGAGAACACCGGCGCCTCGGCGCGGTCCTCGTCGGCGTTCGGCGAGGCCGTGGTCGCGGAGGGGGCCACGGTCGTCCCGGTGGCCCGGGTGACCGCGCTGACCATCATGGGCGGGGGTTCCAGCCGCCTGTTCGTCGCGGGAGGGGACGGCGCCGGGGGCAGCGGCTTCGTCCGGGTGCGGCCCGCGGGCTTCCTGCTGATCGACCGGGAGGGGGCGCGGTACCGTCCCATCCGGCAGCCCGCCTCGCTCCTCGTCATCCCGCTGGCCGTGGTGACGGCCGCCGCGGCCACCCGCATCGTGGGCGTGTCGCTGCGCGAGGCGCGCCGCCGCCGCGCCCTGACCGCGATGCGGGAGTCCCACTAGGCCGCGCGGACCTCCTGCGAGCACACGGACTGACCCGCCGTCAGCACAACGAGGGCCACCACAACCGCCAGCAATATCCGCAGTCTCCTACGCGATATGCCGCGGATTCCGGTCGTGCTCCACCACGCCGCCAGGACAGATGTGGAGTAGGCGCTCACGCCAATCCCACTCCCTCCAGAAACCGTTGTCCTCCCCGGTGATCACGAGAAACGGATATCCGTTCTTTCCTCGGTGAGGCGGCGCGGCGCAACCTGTTCCTCTACGAGGTCATCCGCTCCACGAACGCGAACAGGCCCATCCCCCAGGCGAACACCGCGCACATCGCGATGATCACCAGGATCTCCGTCCAGTTGAGGAGGCGGCGCAGCGAGGCACGCGGCACGTCGGTCAGCCGCACCCAGCTCAGCACTCCCAGAGCGATCCCCGCCACGAGCGCGACCAGCGGCAGCCACGGCGCCAGGAAGGCGTACTCGCCGACCGTCGCGACACCCGCCGCGCCCAGGCCCAGCACCCCCGCCAGGCGCAGCGGCAGCACGTGCCGGATCCGGTCGAACAGCCGCGAGCGCAGCACCAGCAGCAGCGAGAGCAGCGCGCACAGCAGCAGGTCGGGCAGGCCCGTGGCCAGGTAGGCCAGCAGCACGGTCGTCGCGCCGCCGCTCACCGCCGCGCCCAGCACGACGCCCAACAGGATGCGGTCGGTGTTGCCGAAGGTGTCCTCGAACCGGTCCGTGGTGACCTGCCCCGAGCGCCCCACCTCGTAGTCGAGCCCGGACAGCCCGCCCATCACCATCGCCACGCGCGGCAGCGCGCCCACGCACAGTGCCAGGACCAGCCCCATGGACCGCGCCCCCTGCACCGGCTCCACGAAGACGCCCACCACCACGAGCACTCCGGCCGTCACCGCGAGCACGCCGAGCGCGCAGATGTAGGCCAGCCCCGTCTCGTGCATCGTCCAGCCGATCACCGCCACCAGCAGGGCGCCGGAGAGCGCGAAGGCCGCCTGCACCAGGAAGTTCGCGTCGGTCAGCAGGTTCGCGGCGAGCACGGCGGTGACCGCGCCCCACGCGCAGGCCGTCGTGAACAGCACGTGCGCGACGGCGGGCAGCGGCCTGCGCGCGGCGAGCAGCATGACCGCGACCGTGAACAGGGTTCCCGCCGAGGCGATCCCCAGGTGCCAGGCGGACGGGCTCAGCCGCGTCATCAGCCCGAGCAGCAGCAGGGGGCCGATGGCCGCGACGAGGAGGCCGAAGGACAGCGTGGTCGTGGGGTTCCAGATGTGCGCGGTGGCGTCGACGCGGTCCTCGACCGCGCCGCGGACGTCGTCCACGTGCGCGGGCCTGCCCGGCGCGGTGCGGCGGTCCAGCACCAGCACGTCGCCGTCGTAGACGCCCGCGCTCTCCAGCGGCTGGTCGGGGTGGACGGGGTCGCCCTCCACGGTGGTGAGCGTCCACGCGGCGGGTTCGGTGCCCTCCTCCTCGGGTGCGCAGACCTCCAGGATGCGGGGCATCAGTGTGGCCACGGGAACCGTTCCGGGAAGTGCCAGATCGGCCCAGCGTTCCGGTCCGGTCACCGTGACCCGGCAGTATCCACTCACACCAAGAATTCCTTTGTCGTTCGTCGTGGGCGGTTGTCACCCTCGGGGGAGGGACGGACGCGAATTAGGCGATTCGCGGGGATCGCGAGATCATTCCTAGCGTAGCCACCCAGACACCAGCCCCCGTAGGCGGACCGAAAGAGATCCCCGTGGCGACGAGACCCGTACCCCGCCCAGCTCGCAGCGTCCCGACCGCCCCCGGGAACACTCCGCTCGTCATCGCGACCCCTCCGCAGATGCCGGAGAACCCGCCCTCGTCGAGTTCCGGCGCGATGATCATCATGCCGATCATCACCGGTTCGGGTTCCTTGCTGATGTCCATCACCATGGGCCACCGCCCCCTGATGGCCGTCGCCGGTGTGATGATCATGATCGCCAGCGTGGTCGTCGGCATCATCATGTTCGTGGCCCAGCACAACGGCCCGCGCAAGCGCATCCGCGAGCAGCGCGAACGCTACGTCGACTACCTCGACCAGCTCCGCGAGATCGTCCGGGACGTGGCCTCCGTCCAGCGCGCCGACAGCGCGTTCCGCCACCCCGACCCGCAGCTGCTCGTCGATCCGGCGCGGTCGCGGACGCGCCGGTGGGAGCGGCGGGCCGCCGACCCGGACTTCCTGGACCTGCGGGCGGGCACCGGGACGCGGCCGCTGGCGCGGCGGCTCAGGCTCAAGGTCGACACCTCCTCGCCGCTGATCGTCTACGACCCCGTGTGCCAGGGGGCGGCCGACCAGCTCATCGAGCTGTACGCCAACGTCCCCGAGATGCCGCTGGTCCTGCCGCTGCGCGAGCACGGCGTGGTGTCGGTCGTGGGCGACCGCGAGGCGGCGCGGGGGCTGGCCCGCTCGCTCGTCGCGCAGATGGCCACCTTCCACTCCCCGCACGACCTGCGGATCGGCGTGGTGCGCGACAACAAGCTGCGGTCCCACTGGGAGTGGCTGAAGTGGCTGCCGCACAACACCTTCGACGACGCCAAGGACGGGCCGATGCCCGCCCGTTTCGTCGCGGTCAACACCGTGCAGATCGCCGAACTGCTCTCCGACGAGATCGAACGGCGCACCGTCGACCTCCAGCGGCGCCGCGGCGCCCCGCCCGGTCCGGGCACCCAGCGCCTGGTCGTCGTCCTGGACGGCGAGTACCAGTCGACCCTGTCCGGACTGCACGCCGAACCGCCGGTGACCTCCCTGGCCGACCTGGGCATCCACGTGATCGCCCTGGTGGCGGACCGGCGCGAGGAGCCGGAGGGCGTGGACCTGCGGCTGCGCATCGACGCCGACGGCACGCTGACCGAGGCCACCGAGCACGCCGACACCTCCGAGGACGCCCCGCGCGTCCCGTTGGAGGGCCGCGCGGACCGGTCCGACGTCGCGCACCTGACCTCCCTGGCCCGCATCCTGGCCCCGTACGGCATCGCCGTCACCGACGGCGACGACGCCATGCACGCCACCGTGGGGCTCCCGGAGATCCTGGGCGTGGCCGACGTCGCCCAGCTGGACACCCGGCAGACCTGGCGCAGGCGCAGCACGGGCGACTACCTGCGGGTGCCGATCGGCGTCGGACCGAGCGGCAACACGGTCCTGCTGGACCTGAAGGAGTCGGCCTTCGGCGGCATGGGCCCGCACGGCCTGGTGGTCGGCGCGACCGGTTCGGGCAAGTCGGAGATGCTGCGGACCATGGTGGCCTCGCTGGTCATCAACCACTCGCCGGAGTCGCTCGCGCTGCTGCTGGTGGACTTCAAGGGCGGCGCGACCTTCGCCGACACCGACCGCCTGCCGCACAGCACCGGCCTGATCACCAACCTGGCCGACGACGACTCGCTGGTCCTGCGGTTCCGCGAGGCCACCTACGGCGAGCTGGTGCGCCGCCAGCAGATCCTCAAGGACGCGGGCAACCTGCCCAACCTGCACGCCTACGAGGCGGCCCGGGAGAACGACCCCGGCCTGGAACCGCTGCCGCACCTGCTGATCATCATCGACGAGTTCTCCGAGCTGCTCACGGCGCACCCCGACTTCGCCGAGCTGTTCGTGGCCATCGGGCGCATCGGCCGGTCGATCGGCGTGCACCTGCTGCTGGCCACCCAGCGCCTGGAGTCGGGCAAGCTCAAGGGCCTGGAGTCGCACCTGTCCTACCGGGTGGGCCTGCGCACGTTCTCCGAGGCGGAGAGCCGCGAGGCCATCGGCGTGGGCGACGCCTACCACCTGCCGCCCGAGCCGGGCTCGGGCTACCTGAAGGTGGACACGTCGGTCTTCGAGCGGTTCAAGGCGGCGATGGTGTCGCAGCCCTACGAGCCGCCGGTCCGAGAGGAGAAGGAGGAGCACGAACCGGTGCTGCCCCTGCTCTCCTTCAACGGGCTGAACAAGGTGACCGGGGCGGGCTCGCTGGTGGAGTCGCTGGTGGAGTCGATCCGCGGCAGGGGCGAGGGGTCAGGGCGCGGGGAGGACAAGCGCACCACGCTCCAGGTCACGGTGGACCGGCTGGTGGCCTCGGGCGCGGAGAAGGTCCGGCCGATCTGGCTGGAGCCGCTGCCGCGACTGCTCACCCTCGACAGGGTCCTGGAGGACCTGGGCGAGGGCGAGGACCTGGAGGGCCCCGGAACCGAGCCGCGACCCTCGGACATGCGCGCCGTCATCGGCCTGACCGACATCCCCCGCGAGCAGCGCGTCGTTCCGGCCGAGATGGACTTCACCGGTGCCGAGGGCAACGTCATCGTCCTGGGCGGACCCCAGTCCGGCAAGTCGACCCTGCTGCGCACGGTGATCGCGAGCCTGGCGTGGCGGTACCCGCCGGGCCGCGTGGGCGTGTACGCGATCGACTTCGGCGGCGGCGCGCTCCAGGCGATGGAGGAGCTGCCGCACGTGGCGGGCGTGGCCGGGCGGGCCGATCCGGAGAAGGTGCAGCGGGTGCTGGTGGACGTGCGCGCCCAGCTGGACCGGCGCCAGCGCGTGTTCCGCAAGTACCGGCTCGACTCCCCCGCCGCGCTGCGCCAGGCGCGCGCGGACGGGACCGTGCCCGCGAACGTGGTGGGCGACCTGTTCCTGCTGGTCGACGGCTGGTCCTCGGTGCGCGACACCTTCGACGAGGCCGACGAGGTCCTGATGGACATCGCGACCCGGGGCCCGTCCCTGGGCGTGCACACGATCCTGACCGGCGCCGCCTCCTCGCAGATCCGGTCCCGGTTGCAGGCGCTGTTCGGCGGCCGGTTCGAGCTGCGGCTGAGCGACCCGATGGACTCGGGGATCGGGCGCAAGGTCGCCGAGGCGCTGCCCAAGGACACCCCGGGGCGCGGCCTGACCGCGGAGGAGCACCACACGCACGTGGCCCTGCCGCGGGTGGACGCGGTGGCCAGCGACGAGGACGTCACCGACGGGATCCGGGACCTGGTCAAGCGGATCGGGGAGCGCTGGCCGCAGAAGGCCGTCCAGGGCGTCAAGACGCTGCCCTCCAAGGTGGAGCTGTCCGACCTGCTCAAGGGCCGCCGGGCTCCCAAGGGCCGTGCCGCCGAACTGGTGGTGGGCCTGGCCGAGAGCACGCTGGCACCGGTCACCACGAACCTGTCCCGGGACCCGCACCTGGTGGTGTACGGCGACCCGCAGACCGGCAAGACCACCCTCCTGCGCGGACTGGTCAAGCAGATCGTGCAGCGCCCGCCCACGGAGATCGGCGTGGTCATGGTGGACTTCCGCCGCAGCCACCTGGAGCTGGTCCCGGAGGACCACCTGCTGGCCTACTGCACGAGCGCGGAGCAGACCCAGGCGGTCGCCGCGAACCTCGCGGGTTCGCTGAAGCAGCGCCTGCCGGGGCCGGACGTGACCCCCAAGCAGCTGCGTGAACGCAGCTGGTGGAAGGGCCTGGACCTGTTCATCGTCGTGGACGACATGGACATGCTGGGGGCGAGGGCGAACCCGCTCGCGCCGCTGGTGCCCTTCATCGCGCAGGGCTCCGACCTGGGGCTGCACATCATCGCGGCCCGCCGCACGGGCGGTTCGGCGCGGGCGATGTTCGAGCCGGTGCTCCAGGCGCTCAGCGACATGGCCACGCCGGGCGTGCTCTTCTCCGGAGACCGGATGGAGGGGCGCCTGGCCAACGGCACGGCGTCCAAGCAGCTGCCGGTCGGCCGCGCCCAGCTGGCCCGCCGCGGCCAGCGTCCGGACCTGGTCCAGGTGGGATGGAGCGAACCGCCCGCGTGACGGGAGTTCCGCGCCGCGCGCCTTCGCGCGGTGCGGGTTCCACCCGGTACGAGCACGGGCCTTCGGACGGTGCCCGGCTCCACGCGGTGGCGGCCTTCCCCCGCTGAGGGTCCCGCGCGGCACCGGCCTTTCGGGCGGCGCGGATCCCGGCACGGCGCGAGGGGCCCTCACATGGCGGGAGTCCGCCACCGTGGCCGGATGTGGCCAGGCGGACCCGTGTGGTCCACGCGCCCCGGGACGGCGTTCGCCGCCGTCCCGGCCCGGGCGGGGCCCGCGTGACGGGCCTGCCCGGCCGCGACCCCGGCGAGGCGCGGCACGGCGGCTCGGCCCCCCGGCCGGGGCGTCGTGTCGTCGCGAACCGGATAATGGGTACCGCGTCCCGGACCGAACCGCGGCGTCCCCCCGGTGATCCCACCCCGTGCCCCCGCGGCCTCCCGACCGACCCCGTCGTCCCCCGAAAGGCGGCTCCATGCGGCGCCCCCTCGCCCTGACCTCGGCAGTGTGCCTGCTCGCCCTGACCGCGTGCACCGACACGTCCGGCGGCTCCGGCGGCGGATCCGGGACCGGGGAGGAACTGGCCGAGGAGGGGCTGTCCGGCCTGGCCCTGCTGCACCGGGGCTACGAGGGCGGCGACCCGGAGACCGACCAGGTCCTGGTCTTCCACGACCCCGCGACCGGGCAGCCGCTCCAGCGGATCTCGCTGCCCGACGGCGCGGTCGATCCGATGGCCCGGGACCTGCCCGTGCACGCGCAGTTCTCCGCCGACTGGACGTACTTCGCCTACGTCACCGAGGAGCCCAACGCCGTGCAGGTGGCGACGCTCACCGATCCGCGTGAGTCCGGCGCCGAGGAGGTCTCCTACCAGCCGGTCGAGTCGGTGCCCGCCTCGGAGGGGGAGGTCCTGTCCCATCCGGTCATCAACGGCGACCGGCTGTGGTTCGTCTCCGACACCCCGCAGGACGGCGTGCCCCCGCAGGTGCTGTCGGTGCCCCTGGAGGCCCCGACGGGCACACCGAACCAGGAGGGCAGCCTCCTGATCGGCGAGAACCAGCGGCCCAGCGACTGGGCGCTGACCCCGGACGGGTCGCTGCACATCCGCAACAGCGTGCAGACCCGGCAGAGCAACGCCGCCGACGGCGGCACCCTGGTGGTGCGGGAGACGGCGGACAGCGTCGTCAACGCGACCCTCAACGTCGACGGAGGCCAGTGGCAGACCTTCGACAACTCCCTGGTCTGGGGCGGGGGCACCGCGCTGCTGCGCCCGGACGCCCCCGCCGGCGGCGGGGAGCCCCCGGCGGGCGCCTACCTGGTGGCGGTGGAGGGGCAGGGCCACACGGCCACACGGCTGCTGGAGGAGGGCGACGGGCCGGTGGTGCAGTACGCGCCCTCGCCCGAACGCGACGCGGTCCTGCTCCAGACCAGCGGGTCCTGGCACCGGGTGGACCTGGCCGAGGGCGAGGCGGGAGAGGCCGCCGAACTCTTCCCCCGCTTCCACGACTCGTCCATGGACGGCTGGCCGCTGGTGGTGCGCTGGGTGACGGAACCGGTGGCCGCGGACCCGGGCGCGAGCCCCGGCGCGGACGGCGGCCGGTGAGGGCGGCCCGGCTCCGGCCAGGGCCGGAACCGTGGCCGGAAGCGGTCAGCCGCCGCGCGTGGGGCACTGCCTGCGATCAGGCCGTTCGCCGCCCGACGACCGATGTCACAAGAAGCGCACCTCCGTTGACCGAAAGGTGCGATCCTTACTATCGTCCGTAATCTCCCCTCTTTACCGTGGCCACACGAATCCCCACGCGAACGCGGCCCGAGACGGAAATGAAGAGGCGGCCCCTTCCGCCCCCAACTCCCGGGAAAGGCACAGATGTCCCACGCCGGTCTTGAAAACGTCAACAGCCTCGCGGTCGGCGGTGAGCAGCTCGGACAGGAGTCCGAGGGCATCCGCACCCAGATGAACCAGCTCATCCAGGACATGAGCAACGACGCCGACGCCCTCCAGGGCGAGGCCCTCGCCCGTTTCCGCGAGGCCCGCGAGCAGCTCACCGAGCGCTTCGACGAGCTGATGTCCTGGTGCAGCCAGAACGGCATCAAGCTGAACGAGGGCCAGGGGCAGTTCAACATCACCGACTCCGACTCCAGCTCCGACTACTCCCAGGCCGGAAGCGACCTCGGCGGCCTCTCCCGCCCGGTCAACGCCTGAGTCGTCCCCCACGCTCTCCCCAGAAAGGTTTCCCATGAGTCAGTTCGACGTGTACGGCGACGTCGCGGGCCTCCAGGGCCTGGCCGAGGACCAGCAGGCCCACCTCGGCCGCTTCTCCGCCATCATGAGCCAGATCAACGAGCAGTCCGAGAGCACCGTCAGCCAGTGGGAGGGCTCGGGCAGCGCCCAGTTCCAGGCCAAGGCCACGGAGTTCGACACCCAGTTCTCCGAGGTCAACGCCGCCTTCGCCAAGGTGATCGCGGCGACCAGCAACACCGCGGACAACTACGGCAGGCTGACCCGCTACCTCGACGGACTGTTCTAGTAGGCTGAGCGGCGATGTCGTCCCCATCCCCCGCGTCCGCCCCGGCGGACCCGGATCCGCAGCTCCCCGAGGCGTTCCACTACACGCCCAACGAGGAGAAGTACGTCCTCCAGGCGGACGCCCTGCGGCACCGGCAGCTGCGGTCGGCCCTCATGTACGGTTCGAGCCGGTACTGGCGGCGGCGGCAGCAGGTGTGGCCCGCGGTGATCGGCGGGCTCATCCTGGTCGCGCTGATCTGCGGGGTCATCGCCCTCATCGGGGCCTTCGGCAGGCAGCAGGAGGTCAACGAGGAGCGCGGTTGGGGCGCCCGCCAGCAGACGTTCCAGAGCCCGGCCACCGGGGCGCCCTCGTCTCCGTAGCGCCCGGTGCCGCCCTCCCCGCCGCCTGACGGGGATCCTCCACACCACGAACACCACCAGGGGGTCGCTCTCCCATGTCCGGCTCCGAGCACGCCGCCTGGGCGCCCGGTTACGGCAACCCGGCCCTGCTCCGCCAGGGGCGCCGCGCCCGGATCGTGAGGGCCACGCGCTCCACGAGCGGTGCCGACGTCGTGCTCAAGGTCCTGCCCGAGCACCTGGGGCGCGCCGAGCTGAACCAGCTGCGCGAGCTCAGCGGGGTTCCCGGTGTGGTCCCCCTGCTGGACGCGGGGACCACCGCCGAGGGCGACCTGTTCGTGGTGCTGCCGTTCTACGCGGACGGCTCCTTCGGCGACATGCTCGCCCGGAGGGGACCCGCTCCGGTCCAGGAGGCGGCGGCCGTCTCTCGGAGTGTGGCGGCCGCGCTGGGGTCGATGCACGGGCGCGGGCTGCTGCACGGGGACGTGTGCCCCGGCAACATCCTGCGTGCGGGCCGGACACCGGTGCTGACCGGTTTCGGTTCCGTCCACCGGTCCGGGGAGGCCCTGCCCCCGCCCGACCCGGCGACGGAGTCGTTCCTGCACGCGGCGCCCGAGGCGCTGCGGGGCGAGCCGCGTACGCCCGCCTCCGACGTCTACCAGCTGGCGTCCACCGTCTGGACGATGCTGGTGGGGTACACGCCGTTCTCATCGACGGACGGAACGCCGTTCGACCCCCGCGGTTACGCCGAGCGCGTCCTGACGCAGGACCCCAAGCCGGTTCCCCGCGCCGACATCTCCCGCAAGCTGCGGGGTGTGCTCACCCGCGCGCTGGCCAAGCTGCCCGAGGAGCGCTTCGCGACCCCGGCGGCGTTCGCCTCGGCCTTCGAGCAGGCGCGCACGTCCCGGGCCGCCACGACGCTGGGCGCGACCGGCGGCCAGGAGCCCCTGAGCGGTGCGCAGGCGCCGATGTCGGGGCCGCAGGTCCCCATGTCCGGCGCCCAGACGCCCATGGAGGACTTCCAGCCCCCGACCACGGACACGCGGACCCCGCACACCGGACCCCAGCACCCGACGGCACCGCCCCAGGTGCCCGTGTCCGGCCCCCAAGCGCCGATGAGCGGACCCCAGACGCCCATGTCGGGGCCGCAGATCCCCATGTCCGGCGCCCAGACGCCCATGGAGGACTTCCAGCCCCCGACCACGGACACGCGGACCCCGCACACCGGACCCCAGCTCCCGCCTCCGCCGTACGCCGCTGGCCCCCAGCAGGACGCCTACACCCCCTGGACGGGCCCCCGGACCCCTCCCCCGGCGCCTCCCGGACCGCAGACCCCGCCCGGCACGGACACCCCGCCCTCCCCCGCCCTCCCGTCCTCGGGTCCGCAGAACCCGCCCGCCACGGCCTGGTTCCGACCCTCGGGCCCCCAGACCTCGCACGCGCCCGCCGCGCCGCACGTCCCGCCGCACGCACCGCCGCCGTTCCCCGGGGAGGCGGCCCGGCACCCGGCGACCGGACCGCAACAGCCCCGGCCGCAGCCGTCACGGGAACTCAGGCCCCGGCCCACCGGGCTGGAGGGGAGCAGGCTCCCGGCCGTCGACGCGGGCGGCACCGCCGAGATCATGATGGCCAAGCTGCGCGGCGAGGAGATCTCCGCGCTGCGCGCCTGGTCGCGTCTGGAGGGCTGGACGGGCACCGCCGAATCCTCCGCCCTGCCCGTGGACGAGTCCACGCGGACCGAGGACGACACCCCCTCCTGGGGTCCCGTGCCCGAGACCGAACAGCACCAGCCGCGGTGGCGCCGCCACCTCCACATCGCCGTGACCGTGTGCGGCATCCTCGTGGTCACCAGCGTCTCCGGGGTGTTCGCCGCGCTGGAGTCACCGGCCCCGGTCGTCGCGGCCGCCGAGCAGGAGGCCGAACCGGAGCCCGCGGCGGACGAGGAGGCCGCCGAACCGGTCGTCGACCCCTCGGCGCCGCCCGAGGTCTCCGCGCCGACCGGCGTCGTCCTGGCGGACAGCCTCAACGCCGTCGAACTCAGCTGGACCGACAACAGCGGCGGCACCGCCTCCTTCTTCGTGCTGGGCGGCCCCTTCGGCCACGAGGCCGCCACCCTGGCCCGGACCGGCCCCGGCGTGGTGACCGCGCAGGTCGCCACCGGCTACACCGGCATGGAGTACTGCTTCACGGTGATCGCCGTGGACGGCTCCGCGTCCGCCGCCGAGGAGGTCTGCACGACCCGCGCCGCGGACCGCGCCGAGGCCGAGGCCGAGCGCCTGGCCGAGGAGGAGGCCGCGGAGGAGGCCGCCCGGGAGGCGGAGGAGGAGGCAGCCGAGGAGGAGCCCTCACCGTCCCCCGATCCGGAGGAGCCCGCGGAGTGAGGCGCCGCGCCGAAACCCGTACCGTCCCGGGAGGGGCCGCGTTCCGAAACCCCCGCCGCGCACGGCGAACCTCGCCTTAGACCAAAGAAGGCACACACCGGTGTGATCTGGGACGTATCGCCGGAACCCGACCTCGGATAGCGTCTTCGGGTTGTGTCGCGCGTGCGCAGTGGGGGCGCCTCTTGTCCGGGGTCTTGATCGGTTTCGGTGTCATCACCAGCATCGTCGTCATCGGCTACATGCTCGGGCGCATCCCGCTCCTCGGCCCGGGGGCCAGGGAGGTGCTCAGCAAGCTCGCCTTCTACGTGGCCAGCCCCGCGCTGCTATTCACGATCCTGGCCGACGTCGACCTCTCCGTCCTGGTGTCCGGTCCGGTCCTGGTCAGCGTCATCAGCGTGGCCGTCGTGGCGTTCGCCTTCGTCGTGTTCGGGCTCGTCCGGCGCCAGGGCGTCGGACCGACCACGGTCGGCGCGCTCGCCTCCTCGTACGTCAACGCGGGCAACCTGGGCATCCCCATCTCCGTCTACGTGCTCGGCGACGCGTCCCTGGTCGCGCCCATCCTGCTCACGCAGCTCCTGGTCCTGGCCCCGGTCGGCCTCACCCTCCTGGACCTGGCCGACGGCGACGTGCGCGGGGTGGGCCCCGTCTTCCGGCGGGCGCTGGGCACGCCGGTCCGCAACCCCGTGGTGATCGCGTCGCTGGCGGGCGTGGCCGTCTCCGCCTCGGGCTGGGTGCCGCCCGAACCCCTGATGGAGCCCTTCCACCTGATCGGCGGCATGGCCGTCCCCGCCATGCTGCTGGCCTTCGGGATCTCCCTGCACGGCAGCCCGTTCCCCGGCCGGGGCCCCGAACGGGTGCCGATGCTGTTCGCCGTGGCGCTCAAGTCCGTGGTCCAGCCGCTGGCGGCGTGGGCCCTGGGCGCCCTGGTCTTCGACCTGGACGCCTCCAGCCTGTTCTCCGTCGTCGTGCTGGCGGCCCTGCCCACGGCCCAGAACGTCTTCAACTACGCCACCCAGTACCGCACCGGTGAGGTGATGGTCCGCGAGGTGGTGCTCGTGACCACCTTCCTCACCATTCCCGCGCTGCTCACCGTCACCTTCCTGCTGGGGTGAGCCGGGGCGGAGTCCGCCCCGGGCCGTCCCGGAGCGGCTGAGCGGCGCGGCGAACACCGCGCCCAGCTGGCGGATCCTCCCCGGCCGCACCCGTTCGCTCCCCTTCCGCTCCGGGCTCGGGACCCCCGGTGGTGCAGCTGGCTGTAGTACCGGGACGCCCGCCCGCACCAGTGCTCCGAACAGCGCCGAATCCTAGGTTCGAGGGGTAGCGAAAAACACCCTGGGAGCCCCTGATGCCACGAGTTCCACGCGTCCTGCCGATGCTGGCCGCGCCCCTGATGATCGCCGCCGTCCTGGCGCCCGGGGCGGCCTCGGCCGCCGCCGCGCCCGGCGCCGCCGCGGCCCCGCCGACCGCCCCGGCCGAGGCCGCGCCGCTCAACCCCGAGACCGCGCGGGAGTTCGTGGACACCCGCGTCGCCGAACTGCTGGAGGAGCACGGCGCGCCCGGCGTCGCCGTGACCGTCGTGGCCGGGGGCGAGCAGGTCGCCTCCGCCTCCCACGGGTACGCCGACCTCGCCACCCAGACCCCCATGGACCACACGGTCCACACGCTTCCCACCGGCTCGGTGTCCAAGTCCTTCACCGCGGCCGCCGCCCTCCTCCTGGCCGAGGAGGGGGAGATCGACCTGCACGAGGACGTCAACACCTACCTGCCCGAGGCCGCCCGGCTGCCCATGGACGGCGTCACGATGCACCACCTGCTCACCCACACCGCGGGGTTCGCGGAGGTGTTGGACTTCCCCTCGGCCGGGGACACCGAACGGCACCTGGACCTCGAGGAGGTGTACAGCACCCTCAAGCCCGAGGAGCTCTACGAGCCCGGCCGGTTCACCGCCTACTCCAACCACGGGAACGGCCTGGCCGGGTACGTCGTCCAGGAGGTGAGCGGCCAGCCCTTCGAGGAGTACGTCGCCCAGAACCTGTTCGAGCCGCTGGGCATGGACCGGAGCGCGTTCCTCCAGATCTACGACGCCCGCGAGGTCTACGAGGTCCCGGCGTTCCACCTGCCCGACGGCAGCAGGGCCGGGGACCTGCACGTCTCCCAGGCTCCCGCGGGCGCCTCCCTCGCCTCGACCGACGACATGGCCCGGTTCATGCTGGCCCTGCTGGGCGACGGAGAGATCGACGGCGAGCGCGTGCTGCCCGCCGGGGTGGCCGAGCAGATGCTGGCGAGCCAGCACGAGTCGCACCCGGAGGCCCCCGCGGTGGGCTACGGCACCTACCAGTGGCGGGGCGGGGACTCCCCCGTCATCGGCCACGCCGGCGACCTGGACGGCATGCACACCGCCTACACCCTGATCCCCGGGATCGACGCCGGGATGTTCGTCGCGGTCAACGGCGACGACTCCGTCCCCGGAAACCCCCTGGAGGACCTGCGGATGACGGTGGCCCAGGAGTTCTGGGACACGTTCGACCCGCAGGCCGCGCCGTCCGGGGAGGCCGACACCGGCGCCGACCTCGGCGCCTACACGGGCACCTACGTCAGCAGCCGCCGCTCCGCCAGCGGGCCCGGCCAGATCGTCTCCCTCTTCGACAACATGACCGTGCGCGACGCCGGGGACGGCACCCTCTCCGTCAGCGGCCCGATGGCCGCGGACGACCGCTGGCTGCCCCTCGGCGGGGGGCGGATGGCCGCGCAGAACGGCGCGGACCGGCTGACCTTCCTGGAGGAGGACGGCGAGGTCGTCGCCCTGGCCACGGACACCAACGCCACCCAGGTCTACGAGCGGACCACCCCGCTGACCAGCCCGATCACGCACGGCGTGGTCGCCGCCGCCGGGCTGCTCGTCCTGTTCACCGCGTTCGTGCAGTTCCGCCGCGCACCGGACCGGTTCACCGTCCTGGCCCGGGCGCTGGCCTCGCTGACCGCGCTGAGCTGCTTCGTCGCCGTCGGACTCGTCGCGTACGGGCTGTTCGACAGCCACACGCTCCAGCAGTGGATCTTCAGCGAGTCCCTCGCGCTCACCCTGCCGCTCGCCGTCGCCGTCCCGCTCACCCTGGCCACCGCGGCCGTGGCCGTGACCGCCTGGGTCAGGGGGTGGCTGCGCCCGGCCGGGCGGATCCACCTCTCCCTGGTCGTCCTGGCCGCGACGGCCGTCATCGTGACGGGGGCCCAGTACGGCTTCGTGTGGCTGGTGTCCTGAGCGGACCCGGGTCCGGAGCCCCGTGCCGGTTCCGGACCCCCCGAACCCCGGCGTCGGCTGAACAAGGAGCTAACATCCCGGGGCGAAAGGTACACATGCGGCGCCTATCCGGGTAGCATCCCCACAGTTCAGGGGATCGGCGGAACTCCTGCCCCCGTCCGCGCGTCCCACCCTTCATCCGGACCCGTTCCGGCGGCCCCGACGGCCGCGGACGGGCCTTCCGTGCGCGGAGGGCGCCGTGCCCCCTCCCCGCGGGTCCCGCGTTCGAGGAGAGAGGAGACCCCCACATGACCACCGAAGCGGGCGGCAACCCGATCGAGGGGATGCGGGGCGGCGAGTACGCCGAAACACTCGCGGCCGCCATGGCGGGACTCGCCGACGCGTTCGACCTCCTCATGGAGGACGCCGAGAGCGTCTCCGGCCACGACGACGTCAGGGCCGGGTTCAGCGCGTTCAAGGAGAACACCGCGCAGGCGCTCATCGACGTCCAGACACTCGGCCTGTCCCTGGCCGACAACGTCCAGGCGGGCGCGGCGGAGATCGCGCGGAACGACCTGGACAGCTCGGAGGACTTCGACCACCCCTGGGAGTCCCACCGGGACATCAACTTCGGGGGCTGACGGCGCCCTCCCCCTCCCCCTCCGTACCCGCCTCCCCCGCCCCTCCGAGGAAGACCGTGGCAACCTTCTCTCTCGTCTTCGTCCCCCGCGACTTCCACTACGACTCCAAACCCGTCTACGACTGCGCGGCGGACCTGGAGGTCCTCAACGCGCGCCTCCTCGGCCGCGCCGACGACCTCAGCGGAAGCTTCGACTCGGCCGCGGGCGAGTTCACCGACGTCATCGCCTGGGACATCCGGAGCCTGTCCGAGGAGGACCTCCAGAACTGGCGGGACGCCGCCGTCTCGGTCTCCTACGCGGCCTCGGTGGCCGAGAGGTGGGGGGACATCGTGAAGGCCTTCCACGAGGAGCGCGACTCCCAGGTCACCGCCTGGGAGAGCAGCAGGACGGAGAAGGAGAACGCCGTCCCCGCCAAGTACCAGGACGACCACATCACCTCGTCCCACCCCCAGGCCGACGGCTTCCTGTGGACGGACTGGGGCGCGGGGGACGAGGCGCGGTGCCGGGCCCTCTACGACGAGCTCGCCACCGTGCAGGAGGGGCTCATCAGCCAGGAGCAGACCAACTGGCAGAAGCTCCAGGACGGCGCCGAGGACGTCCGGACGATGCTCGAACAGGGCCCGACCCCGGAGAACGTCCGCAAGCTCATGGACACGGGCAACGCCAACTGGGCGTTCCTCAACCTGGACCCCTCCCGCTACTCCTCGCTCATCGACGACAGCGAGCTCACGCCCGAGAACGCCGAGCAGTACGCCGACGAGCTCGCCGCCTACTGGTCCGGTGACAAGCCGCTGGACGACCGCTACCACGAGATGATGCTCGTGCTCACGATGGTGGGGACCGGCGCCCGGCAGAACCAGCAGGACGGCACGGAGCTCAGTCCCGAGGAGATCGCGTTCCTGGAGGAGTTCTACGCCCAGCTGGAGGAGCCCTACCGCAGGGACGGGGTCGGGGCGGGCATCATGGTCTACCCCGACCTCATGAACGAGTCCGGCATGAGCGACGAGGAGCGGGAGGACGCCCTCGGCGTCCTCGGCAACGGGCTGCTCGCGCTCTCGGACCCCGCGCTCGGCGGAGGGTACGACAACCTGCCCGAGAGCTTCCGGTACGCCGTCGAGGGCTCCTGGATCAACCCCGACGCCGAGAACAAGCTCCCCGGCACGCCCGTGAGCATGGGGATGGACATGAAGGCGCTCTCCGCCTTCATGGAGCACACGGACGAGGGCCTCCAGGGCGGCTACGGGCTGTCGACCAACCTGCACCTGACCACCGGCGCGTTCCTCGACGCCTGGGGCGACGACCCCGACCCCGACGGGGTGCTGCCCGACTCCGAGCAGGTCTCCCACATCATCGACGTGGCCAGCCGCAACACCGACGCCAACTACTACATGCTCACCGGCGAGCACATCAACGCGGAGGAGGGCGTCGACCACGGCGACGAGGACCTGCGCACGCGGGCGCTGGAGGGCACGCTCACCCACGAGTGGCACGACGACGGCCGCACCGCGCGCCAGCTCACCGACTGGCTGGCCGAGGACATCCACAGCGAGGACCCCGACGTGCGCCAGCGGGCCGGGGACGGTTTCGCCGGGTTCATGGAGACCATCACCGACAAGGACATGCACGAGGCCCTCGTCAACACCGGCGTGGACGTGACCGAGGGGGACAACGAGTACTCCAACGCCTCGTTCACCCAGTTCAACGGGGAACTCGCCGACAGCCTCGCCGACATCTTCGACGCCCACATCTACAGCTTCGCCGACAGTGACGTGCTGCACGACAACGAGCCGGTGACGGGCATCGAGGACTTCGACCCGGACAAGAGTTTCGTCTCCATGGGTCCGGAGGAGCGCGCCATGTACATGCAGCTCCTGATGGGCAACGACGAGACCGCCGGACGTGTGGTCAACTCCGTCGACGTCTACCAGCAGATCGAGGCCGCCGCCTTCTTCGGAAACGGACAGGCCGAGGAGACGGCACGCGGTGGAGGCCAGCTCCAGGCCCTTCTGGAGGAGGCGCTGAGAAGGGACTCGGCCGACCGGACGGCCGACCTCGACGAGCAGATCGACCGGAAGACGCAGATCACCGAATTCGTGGTGGGCGAGGCCGGAGGCATGTCCGAGAAGATCCCGGTCATCGGCGCCGCTGTCGCGAAGGGGCTGGAGCTGGAAGAGGAGAGCATCGTCGAGGCGATCGTCAACGGCGAGTACGAGGTCTCTCCACGCCACCCGACCTTCTCCGGGGCCGAGTACATCGAGCGCAACTTCCGCATCGAGGCTCTCGACTACCTGTCGCAGAAGGATCCCGAAGCGCTCAACGGCGTCATCCGTCCCGACGAGTTCCGCACCCTGATCAACGGCGGCGCCATCACCATCACGCAGGACGGTGTGCGGCTCGACCCGGAGGACATCGGAGACGGCTTCGTCTTCGACGACTCCGTCACGGTCGACGTGGAGAAGAACCCGAACGAGTGGTCGGACAACAGGAACCAGGACCTCGACCGCATGGACGGCGCCATCAGCAACATCCTGGTCGACGTGGAGATCACCACCAGCGACGGCCGCACCCAACCGGGCGACAGGCGCGTGTCCGACTTCGTCACCCAGTACAACAACTCCTACGACGACACGAACAGCGTCTTCGCGGGCCAGGAGGAGGAAGAGGAGGGTTGACCGGTCACCCGTGAACCGCCGCTACCGAAACGATCTGGAGGTTCCGTTGCCCCTGCACGAGGGTCGCGCGTCCGCCGTGCTGGCGGTCTTCCTGACCACGAGCCTGACCCTGTCCGCGTGCTCGACCCCCGAACCCGATACCGCGGAGGAACCGGCCGGCGACCACGTCTCCTTCTTCTGGGTCGAACGCGAGGCCAGAGTACACACGCTGAACCGCATGCTCGCCGAGGGCGATCCGGACGAGGTCGTCGAAGACATCGGCGACAAGAGGAGCAGGTTGTTCGAGACCGGCATCCTCCGAGAGACCGAGAACGGATACGCCGTCGAACTGGACAGGGACGAGTGGCGGACCCAGGAAGTACACAACTCCGGACAGATCGACGGAGCTCTCGCGGACGCCATGTACTTCAACGAGGTCACCTGGTGCGGTGAACCCGTCGGCGGTGAGGAGTTCGTCGACGCCTACATGGACGAACACTGGGAGACCCTCGACACCCCGGAGGAGTACGCGGCCAGCGTCGCCGACTACGTGGACTGCGGGGACGGCACCCCGTAGTCCGGCCAGGAGACCCTCGGGGGCTGGGCTTCCCCGCCACGCAAGGGGGCCGGTGCGACATACGCGCACCGGCCCCCTGACCCGCTCCGCGAGAGACCCTAGCCCCAGGCCAGGGCGGTCAGCTCCGGGTCCTCCAGCGCCGTGCCGATGTCGCGCAGCACCTTGGAGCCCAGCTCCCCGTCGACCAGGCGGTGGTCGAAGGACAGCGACAGGGTCGTCACCTTGCGGACCTTGAGCTTGCCCTTGTGCACCCAGGGCATGTCCCGGATCTGCCCGAAGGCGAGGATGGCCGCCTCACCCGGGTTGAGGATCGGGGTGCCCGCGTCCACGCCGAACACGCCGACGTTGGTGATCGTGATGGTGCCGCCGGACATGTCCGCCGGGCTGGTCTTGCCCGCCCGGGCGGTCTCGGTCAGCCGCTTCAGCCCCGCCGCCAGCTCCGGCAGGGTCATGGCGTCGGCGTCCTTGATGTTGGGCACCACCAGACCGCGCTCGGTGGCCGCCGCGATCCCCAGGTTCACGTAGTCCTTGACCACGATCTCCTGGTTCTCCTCGTCCCAGGAGGCGTTGACCTCCGGGTGCCGCCGGACCGCCATGAGCAG